>NZ_JBHYXZ010000153.1:12313-19961 GCF_042752395.1 Actinosynnema sp. NPDC059335
ACGTCGGGCCGTTCACCGCGGCGATCGAGACGCCGGCCACCAGCGCCGCCCGCACGTCGGCCTAGCGGGCGGGGCCCCCCACCCACACCCCCCCCGGGCCGCCCCCCCCACACCCCCCCCCGGGGGGGGCCCCCGCGCGACGCGGCTACAGCGACAGGCTCCACCAGTCGAGGTGGCCCGTCCCCACCCAGATGACGTTGTGCACCCGCAGTTGCCAGGTGCCGTTGCGGGTCTCGCGGGACAGGTCGAGGGTGAACGCGCCGCCGGGGTCCGGCAGGGTGCTCACGACCTGGTGCTGGAGGCGGTAGCTCGTGCCGTCCGGGGCGACGAGGTCCAGGGTGATGAGCGAGCCCTGGAGGTTCTTGTAGTGCACCTCGACCCGTGAGGCGGAACGGGCGTTGCCCTCGCAGCCGGTGACGGTCAGGGTGACGACCACCGGCGGGGTCCGGGTCACCACCGGCGTGTCGGTGTCGTCGACCCGCGTGGCGCACGGGGTCGTCGGTTCGGGCACGGGCGCGTACGGCGCGGCCGCCTGACGTGCCGCGTGGCGCAGCATGGGCAGCGCCTTGGGCCAGAAGAACCCGTCCTGGCACGAGTAGGACGGGAAGAACCCGCCGCACGCCTGCTCGGGCGGCGGGCCGACCTCCCACACGAAGGACGCGACGCCGAGGTCGTCGTACACCCAGTCGTCGGTGGTGCCCGAGGCCGAGTAGAGCACCTGGCCCGACTGCCCGTACTGCCAGCCCGCGCCCGCCAGCCCGGCGAACCGCTGGGCGAGGTCGCGCAGCGCCGCGTCGTTGCCGGTGCGCCGCTCGGGCCCGCCGCCGCTCCACGGGAACAGCACGTAGTTGCCGTAGCTGTGCAGGGACAGCACCAGGCCCGTGGTGTCGGCGGGCGCGGCCCGGGCCGGGTCGGCGGGCCTCCGGTCGCGGTACAGGGATCGCCACAACGCTTGCAGCGCACGGGTTTCCGGCTCGGACTCGGGTGCGCTGCCCCGGTAGGTCTGGTCGCACTGCTGGTCGGACGCGTTCTGCAGACCCCAGTTGGAGCCGGTGTTGCGGTTGAGGTCCACGCCGTGGTGGGAGTGCGACGCGGTGCCGCACGGGGTGCCCTGGAGGTCGGTGTCGTTGCCGTTCTTGCGGTGGGGCACCGGCGTGTCGCCGCCCCGCTGGACCTGCTCCACGCCGTCGGGGTTGGCGACGGGCACGACCCAGAACTCGGTGGTGTCCAGCAGGGCGGCGACCTCCGGGTCGGCGCCGCCCACGAGGTGGTCGATCCAGCGCCACGCGATCTCGCCGGTGGTCAGCTCGCGGGAGTGGAGCTGGGCCAGGACGAAGAAGCGGGGCTTGGGCGCGTCGGGGGACAGGGCGCAGTCGCCGGGGCGCTTGCGGGTGACGCACAAGGCCCGCAGGTCGTGCCCGCCCCGGTTCCGGGTCTTGAGCCAGGAATCGCCGTAGTCCACGACGGTGGCGAGGTCCGGGTGCTCGCGGGCGACCTGGTCGAGGTGCTGCTGGTGGGCGCCGACGGTGCGGTAGCCGCCGTGGAACGTGTCGCCGGTGGCCGCCGACCGTGCCGGCTCGGGCAGCACCTGGTCGACGGAGGCGGTGAACCCGGCCCGGGCGAGCGCGCCGCCCGTGGACCGGTCGCCGAGGACGAAGAGGTTGTCGCCCTCGCGGTGCTCCATCACGTCGAAGCCGGCGGCGAACAGGGCCTGCTCGGAGCCGAGCGGGGCGTGCACCTCGTAGAGGAGGGCGCGGTCGTCCGGGGTCGCCGTCGCCGGGCCGGCCGCCACGAGGGTGGCGGCGGCGCACAGCAGGGCGAGCCGTGATCGGTGTCGCTTCATCGGATCCTTCCTGCGCGGAGGAGGAACGCGGCGGAGGGAACCACTCTCCCAGGCGGGACGCGGCGACGTCCCGGCCGGCGTTCGGTGGGCCGACGTGCGCGGGGCCGGGTGGCCCGGTGACGTCGTCCCCTCAAGGAGTGCCGCCCACCTTGCCGGGACGGGCGGACGTCGTGCCCGCTCCGTGCGGTCCAGGCACGAGGAAGCCCACCGGCCTACGCGGCGGCCCCAGGGCGGCGGCCCAATGGTGGATGCCGGCCGGATCGCCGGGTGGCTACCCTCGGGCCGGCCCCGTGCGCGCGGTCACCGCCGCCGGGGTCTTCGAGGACATCACCCGTCCTACCCCGGTGGAGGCGAGCCGTGGGCGTGCGTTGGCCCGTGCTCCCGAGCGTCGTCGCGATCCTGGCCGGGGCGCTCACCGCCCCGGCCGCGGCACACGCCGCCCCACGCGACTACATCGTGGTGTTCCACGACGCGGCGGTCGCCCGAGCCGGCGGGCCGGGCGTCGCGGCACTCGCGTCGGCGACGGCCGGCCGGTACGGCGGCCGGGTCGACCGCACGTTCCACACCGCGGTGCGCGGCTACTCGGCCTCGATGAGCGAGGACGCCGCCCGACGCCTGGCGGCCGACCCGGACGTGGCGTCCGTGGAGCGGGACCGGCCGGTGCGGGCGTCCTGGCGGCAGCCCGACCCGCCGTCCTGGGGGCTGGACCGCGTCGACCGGCCCGCCCTGCCGCTCGACGCCGCCTACACCTACCGCAACACCGGTTCCGCGGTGCACGCCTACGTCGTCGACACCGGCATCGCCACGACGCACCAGGACTTCCGCGACCGGGTCCGGTGGGGCGTCAACACCACCGGGGACGGGACGGACACCGACTGCCACGGGCACGGCACGCACGTGGCCGGCACGATCGGCGGCACGGCGCACGGCGTCGCCAAGGGCGTCCGGCTGGTGGCGGTGAAGGTCCTGGGCTGCGCCGGCGCCGGCACGGTCGCCGGCGTCATCGCCGGGCTCGACTGGGTCGCCGCCAACGCGGTCGCGCCCGCCGTCGCGAGCCTCAGCCTGGAATCGCCCGGGACGAGCACCGCGCTGGAGTCGGCCGTGCGCCGCCTGGTCTCGTCCGGCGTCACCACGGTCGTCGCGGCGGGCAACGCGGGCGGCAACGCCTGCGACACCACGCCCGCCAGGGTTCCCGAAGTCGTCACGGTGAGCGCGACGGACCGCACCGACCGGCGGCCCGCCTTCGCCAACACCGGCCCCTGCGTGGACCTGTTCGCGCCGGGGGTGTCCATCACGTCCGCGTGGGGTAGCGGCGCCAACACCGTGAGCGGCACGTCGTCCGCCGCCGCGCACGTCGCCGGCATCGCGGCGCAGTGGTTGACCCTGCGCCCGAACGCCTCGCCCGCCGAGGTCGCCGCCCGGCTGCGCGGGAACGCGGTCGCGGGCCGGGTCGTCAACGCGGGCGCCGGCGCGCCGAACCTGCTGGCCCTGGCGCTCACCCACCTCACCCCGGTGGTCGACCGGCCGGCGACCGCCTCCGGCGTCGTGGGCGCGCAGTTCGCGGTGGCCCCCGCCGTGTCCGGCGGCACACCGCCCTACCGGTGGACGGCGACCGGCCTGCCACCCGGCGTGGCGCTCGACCCGGCGACGGGCCGGTACGCCGGCGTCCCGACCACCGCGGGCCGCCACACCGTGACCACCACCGTGACCGACGCGGCCGCCCGCACCGACACCGTCACCACGACCGTCGTGACCCGGATGCCGGGGCCCGTCCTCGGCCAGGCGGTGGACCAACCGGGGTTCGAGGCGAGGCCGGGCCCCGTGGCGTGGAGCGCGACGCCGGGCGTGCTCGGACAGACCGGGCGGCCCGCGCGCACCGGCGACGCCTCGGCCTGGCTGGGCGGCACGGGCTTCGCCGGGCGCACGTCCCTGTCCCAGACCGTGACGATCCCCGCCGAAGGCGCCGTGCACACGCTGTCCTTCTGGGCGCACGTCGAAACCTCCGAGTGGGCGATCGGCAGCGGCCCCGCCGACACGCCCGCGGCCGTGGCCCACAAGCCGAACCCGGAGGGGACGCCACCGCCGCCCAAACCGTGGCCGTGGCCGTGGGGACCGTTCCCGGACCCGTGGAGCGCGGGCCCGCAGCCGGTCCCGTGGGGGCCGCGCCCGGACGCCTCGGACCTGCTCGTCGTGGACGTCGCGCCGGCCGGCCCGGGACCGCAGCCCTGGGTGACCCTGGACGTGCTGTCGAACTTCGACGCGGCGTCCGGCTACCGGCTCAGGGCCTACGACGTGTCCGCGTTCGCCGGGACGTCGGTGGTCCTGCGGCTCACCGCCGTCGAGGACACCGGCGCGACGACGTCCTTCGTGATCGACGACGTCGCCCTCGACACCACCTGACCACACCTCCGGAAGGAGTCCACCGTGAAGCGCACCGTGGCCACCGCGGCGGCCGTGCTGATCGCGGCGTTGTCGGTCGCGACCCCGGCGCAGGCCGCGCCTCCGGCCGACTGCGCCAACGGCAGCTACAGCGACGCGCTGCCGCCGTACCACACCCACTGGGTGCTGGGCGAGCGCTCGTACACGGGCGGCACCATAATCGCGAACACCACCTACCGGTTCTGGCTGCGCGAGAACGCGGCCTACACACCGCCCCTGTTCGTCTCGGCGCGCCGGGCGACGTGCAACGTGCTGGTCCAGTACGTCGACGCGATGCAGCCGACCTGGCAGACCGGCAACCTCCCGTGCCTGGTGACCGGCGAGTACCGCGACCCGGCGAGCGCCACCACCTACCACGTCCTGCTCGGCGAGCGGGTCAACCGGCTCAACACGATCACCCAGGCGACCGCGAACTTCCGGTTCTGGATCACCGAGCAGCGGAGCGCGTCGGGCCGGAGCTACCTCGACAGCAGCATCGTCATGTGCTGAGACCGGTTGGGGGCCGCCCTTGGCCGGCAGCGCGGCGGCACGAGCGGCCGTGCTCGGCAACGCGCCGCCGGAACAGCTCCACGAGCCGACCTCGCCCGCCCCGTTTCGTCCTTTGTGGACTTCGGCGCGCAGGCGGCGGTGGCCGGCGCGCACGGGTTCGGTCGAGAGCGGAGCGCGGCGGTCCGGTCGCCCACGGGCAGGGCGAGCCGCCGGGCCGCTCCCGCCGGGCTACGTGCGCCGGCGGATCTTGATCAGGTCGAGGTCGGTGGCCGAGGCGCGCATGTCGCGGAAGTCCACGCCGAACTCCTCGACCGCGCGCGACGCCATGGCCAGCGCGCGGTCGCACACGGCACGGTCGGTCGCCTCCACCTCCGCCCGCAGCTGCACGCGGAAGCTGAAGAAGTCCAGCGACCGGTCGTAGGCCAACGCCCCCTGCTCGGAGAAGCCGTTGTCGAGCACCCCGTGCCGGTCGACCTCGGCCAGCAGCCGCGCGCGGCCGGCGTCGTCGAGGTCGGTGAACCTGCCGCGCACTATGACCCGGTAGGTGTGCTCCGCCATGTGCCGTCCCCCGCTCGCCCGGATGTGGGGTGCATCGTGGAACACCGGCCGGGCGGACGGCAACCGACTTGACCGCCGTCACGGCGACGGCGCACGGGGGTCCCGATTCCTGACGTCGGCACGTCAAACAGGCAAAACCGCCATTCCACGCCCGTCCGCCGAAGGTCACCGCGGACCCGGACGGGGTTCCCCCATGGTGTGAGGGTCCGCCCCGCGCGCCGCGCGCGGAAGGTGATGGGCGACAAGGGAAATGACCTGGGCGAGTGGTGTCCTGTCCGGTCGGACGACATCGCCGACCAGACGGCCGAGCCGTGATGTGCGCCGGGCGATGCTGGTTCGACGCGGGGCGCAGGACGCGGTGGGCGGCCTGGCAGCGCACCCGGCGCGAACAGGGAGGGAGGAGCCGATGTCACCGACGTCCCGGACGGCGTGGCTTCGCGGCGCCGCGGCAGGTGCGGCGGCAGTGGCGTGCGCGGTGGTCGTGGCCGCCACGCCGATCGCGCCCCCGGCTCACGCGGACCCGGGGATCTGCATCGACCTGGTGATGGAGCACGGGTACGAGGCGACCGACACCGTGCTCAAGGCGTGCAAGATCGCCAAGACCGGCAAGCACGACGACCGCCGCAAGTGCCGCCGCATGCTGGTCGACGAGGGCGTCGACTCCGATGTCGCGAAGGAGGCGTGCCGGATCGCCTCGGAGCCCGACCGGCGGCGGGTGCCCGCATGACGGCCGACACGCCGCCGGGCGAGCGCACCTCGACGCTCCTGACGGGCGGGGCCGGGCCGGCGGGCGACGCCGCGTCGGCGGTGGGCCGGCTGCGGGTGGTCTTCCGGCTCCGGGTGGCCGACGGTCAGCGGCACCGGTTCCTGGAGGCGTACCGGCGGATCCGGCACCGGGTGGCGCGGGTGGACGGCTACCTCGGCGACCAGCTGTGCCAGTCCGAGGACGACCCGGACGAGTGGGTGCTCACCAGCGAGTGGTCGAGCCCGGCGCACTTCCACCGGTGGGAGGCGAGCGCCGGGCACCGCGAACTCGCCGGGCCCCTGATGGCGTGCGTGACCTCCAGGGAGTCGCGCCGCTACCGCGTCCGCCTCGCCACCGCGCCGCTGCCGCCGGCCCGGGGACCGGTAGGGGGCGGACCGGTGCGCCGTTACGCGTTGGCGTTCACCGTGCGGCCGGAGTCGGTGGCCGAGGTGGCCGAGATCCTGGCCGGCTACTCCTCGCCGCCGGCGGGGCGGGCGGGGGACGGGCCGCGGCTGCTGGACCGGACGTCGGTGTTCATGGCCGGGCCGCTCGTGGTGCGGGTCGTGGACATCACCGGCCCGCCGTCCGAGGTCGTGCGGCACCTGGCCGGGCAACCGCAGGTCCGGGCGGTGGAGGAGAGGCTGCGCCCGCACCTCACGCTGGACCGCGACCTGTCCGACGACGACGGGCGACGGCGGTTCCTGGCGACTGCCGGGATGCGGGTCGTCGCCTCCGTGCACGGGTGCCCCGGCCACCCGCCCCGCACCGCCGCGGTCTACCGGGCGCTGCCGGGGCGGGGCGGGGAAGTGGCCCGCCGGCTCGCCGCCGACGCCGCGGTCCCGGGCCGCAACACCACGGTGTTCCGCCGGCGCGACCTCGTCGTGCACCTGGTCGAGTCGCCGGACGCGACGCTGGAGGTGCCGCTGGCGGGCGAGCTGGCGCCGATCGTCCGCACGGCCCGCCCGATGACGTTGGTGACCGATCGCATCGCAGGGGTGTCCTCATGACCAGCCAGACCTACCACGTCGTCAGCTCCCGCGACGCCGCGCCGAACCGGGCCCGGGGCGGGGACCTCCGCGTCCTGCTCGGCCCCGCGACCGTGGGGGCCACGACCGGGTTCCTCGGCGTGGTGCGCCTGGAGCCGGGGGAACGGGTCGACGAGCACTACCACCCCTACTCCGACGAGTTCCTGTACGTCGTGGAGGGCGAGGTCGAGGTGGACCTCGACGACGTGCCGCACGCGGTCCGCGCGGACCAGGCGCTGCTGATCCCGACCGGGGTGCGGCACCGGGTCCGCAACACCGGCCCCGGTCCCGCCCGCGCGGTGTTCCACCTGTGCCCGCTGGCGCCGCGCCCGGACCTGGGGCACGTGGACACGGAGACGACGCCGTGACCCGCCGGGTGGCCGTGACGGGGTTGGGGGTGGTGGCGCCGGGCGGGATCGGGGTGAAGCCCTTCTGGGGGCTGCTGACCTCCGGCCGGACCGCCACCCGGCCGATCGGGCTGTTCGACGCGCGGGGTTTCCGGTCCAGGATCGCCGCCGAGTGCGATTTCGACCCGGACGCCGCCGGGCT
>NZ_JBHYXZ010000154.1:0-19892 GCF_042752395.1 Actinosynnema sp. NPDC059335
CCCCAGACTTACCCCCCCCCCCCCTCCTACTTTTTTGTGTTTTTTTGGGGGGGTTTTTTTTTTTTTTATCTGGCCGGGGGGGGGGGCCCGCCCCCCCCCCCTGCCCCACGACTGCCTGCGTGAGCGGCCCGGGCTAACCCCGGACGGCCCCTTCCAGCAGTCCTCGGTGGCGGATCATCCAGGCGGCCGACCGGGCCCGCCAGGACAGCGCCCACAGCGGCCCCGGGTCGGTCGAGTCCGGGGTGATCCCCGCGTACGTCGCCTCGGCGGCGCAGTCGCGGATCGCGAACTCGATCATCCGGCCGACGAGCCCGTCCCGGTCGCGGGACGGGAGGCCGTAGCCGTCGAGGAACAGTCCCAGCTGCCGGGCGCGGTGGTCCGCGTCGGGCAGGTCGTTGCGCTCGGCGACGTCGTCGTCGTGCAACTGGGCGTTCCACCACGCCGCGGCGGCGATCTCGCCGAGTCGGTCGACGGGGCCGGCGAGGGTCCAGTCGACGAGCCCGACGGGGAGGCCGTCGCGGGCCACGATGTGCCACGGACCGGCGTCGCAGTGCCCGATCACGGTGTCGGGGCCGGTGTGGCGCATCCACCAGGGCTGCCACACCGCGTCGGGCGGCGGCCGGAACCCGGCGGTGGCGTCGTGCAGGTCGCGCAGCAGCGCACCGGCCTGCCGGACGCCCTCGTCGGTCCACGCGTGCGGGTGCACGATGGTTCCGTCGAGGTAGGTCAGGACTTCGTTGCCGTCGGCGTCGATGCCGTCGCCGACCACGCGGGGCGCGCCGGTGAAGCCGACGTCCTCCAGGTGGCGCAGCAACGCGTGGACGGTCGTGGTCCAGGGTCGGGCGGGACGCAGGACGGTCCCGTCGGAGTAAGTGACGTCGCTCGGTCCGCCTTCGGCCGCGGTCAACGGCTGTGCGGGTGGTCCGGATTGTGCGGGACGCACGGATTTCTCCTCGTGGAGTGCGGTACGCGGGTCACGGCACCGCGCGCGGCGATGCCTGCGGCCCGGGGGAGGAACCCCGCGGGCCGGTGAGGACCGCTCCGAGTCGAGGAGGGGTGCGCGCTCTGTCTGGCCGCTACGGCCGACGCCGTGTCGGCGGCACGGTCAGCGGGCGGCGCGCTCCCCGGCCGGAGCGATCGTGACTCCACCGGAAACCACGCACGTCATGATCGACCTCCCGGACACCCGAACCTTGATCAGCCGGACGGGACCGACGCTACCGGCCCACCCCGGCCCCCTCAACCGGTCTACGGGGTGGCGGCGGGGGACGGCGTCGAGGATCCGCTTGTCGGCACCGTGCGGACTTCGTCCTCAAGTCTCCGTCGCCACCGCGAACCGCGACCGTCGTCCGGTGACGCCGCACGCGGGGTTCAGTCGGTGTCGGCGAGGGCGGCGGTGGGGTCGCGGTGCGGGGTGCCGGTCGGCCACCAGGCGCCGTCGGTGGCACGGTAGGGGTACCAGCGGCCGTCGCGGCCGTAGCGCAGTTGGCGGTCCTCGACGGTCCAGCGGTTGCGCCACACGACGGGTTCGGGCAGTTCGCCGCGGGTCCAGGCGGCGCGGGCGCGGGCGGTGTCGGCGCGGTCCGGGGTCCAGGGGTGTTCGAGGACGTCGAGCGCGGGCGCGCCGCCCTGCCGCCAGGCGCGGACGGCACGCGGGTCGACGTCGAGCCGGGCACGCAGGTCGGGGTGGGTGGCGGCCATGCGGACGCGGTCGCGGCGGTCGTCGGGCGCGGGCCAGTGGCCGGTGGCGAGGACGTCGCGGGCCTTGGCGGCGGCGTCGGCGACGAGCAGCCGCAGCGCGGCGACGTCGAGGCCGGGCGCGGGGTCGAACTCGGGCAGCGGGCCGGGTTCGGCGGGCGGCGGGTCGTCGGGCAGGTCGGGGACGGGATCGGCGTAGGCGACGGTGGCGGGCACGCCGGTCGCGGGTCGCGCGCCGGCGACGACCTCGTCCCGGGTGCGGCCGCGCAGCAGCAACAGGACCCACGGGTCGGCGTCGAGGAGCCAGGACGCCTGGTGGCAGAGGGCGGCGGCGTGGCGGCAGGGCAGTTCCCAGCCGGGGCAGGTGCACTCGGGGTCGAGGTCGCCGATCCCGGGCAGCAGCGGCACGCCCGCGTCGGTGGCGGCGTCGACCAGTTCGCGCGGCATGTCCCGGTCGAGCAGCGCGGCGAGGTGGCCGGTCTTGGCGGCGACCTGGCGCAGGAACCGGTCCCACTCGGCGTCGGTGAGCGGGGTGAGGTGGACGGCGGTCCGGTAGGTGTCCTCGGTGTCGTAGACGGTGGCGGCCAGCCGGCCGGGGCTGACGGTGATGGTGCCGACGAGGCCCGCGTGGGCGTACCGGCGGCCCTGCCGCAGCGGCGCCTGGTCCAGCGACGTGTCCTCCAGCGCCTGCAGCCACGCCCGACCCCACCAGGAACGGGCCCGGCGCACGCCCTTGCCGAACGCGGGGAAGCCCTTGACGCGGTCGCTCATGTGCCGCTCCGGAGTTCGACCAGGTTGCCCAGCTCGTCGTCGGTCAGTTCGGTGAACGCGGCGTCGCCGCGGGCCAGGACGGCGTCGGCGAGGTCGCGCTTGGCGCGCAGCAGGGCGGCGATGCGGTCCTCGATGGTGCCCTCGGCGATGAGGCGGTGCACCTGCACGGGCCGGGTCTGGCCGATGCGGTGGGCGCGGTCGGTGGCCTGGTCCTCGACGGCCGGGTTCCACCACCGGTCGTAGTGCACGACGTGGTCGGCGCGGGTGAGGTTGAGGCCGGTGCCGGCGGCTTTGAGCGACAGCAGGAACACCGGGCACCGCCCGTCCTGGAAGCGGCGCACCATCTCCTCGCGGGCGGCGACGGGCGTGCCGCCGTGCAGGAGCTGGGTGGGGACGCCCCGGCCGCCCAGGTGGCGTTCGAGCAGGCGGGCCATGGCGACGTACTGGGTGAACACGAGCACCGCGCCGTCCTCGGCGAGGATCGTGTCGAGCAGCTCGTCGAGCAGTTCGAGCTTGCCGGAACGGCCGGCCAGGCGCGGCGAGGTCTCCTTCAGGTACTGGGCGGGGTGGTTGCACACCTGCTTGAGGCCGGTGAGGAGCTTGACGACCCGGCCGCGGCGGGCGATGCCGTCGGCCTCGCGGACCTCGGCCATCAGCTCCCGCACGACCGCCTCGTACAGGGCGGCCTGCTCGCGGGTGAGCGCGACCGGCCGGTCCGTCTCGGTCTTGGGCGGCAGCTCGGGCGCGATGCCGGGGTCGGTCTTGCGGCGGCGCAGCAGGAACGGCCGCACGAGCCGGGCGAACCGCTCGGCGGTGTCGCGGTCGTGGTCGGCCTCGATGGGCCCGGCCCAGCGGGCCTTGAACGCGGCGCGGGTGCCGAGCAGCCCGGGAGTGGTCCAGTCGAGGATCGCCCACAGGTCCGCCAGGGCGTTCTCCACCGGGGTGCCGGTGAGGGCGACGCGGGCGCGGGCCGGGATGCGGCGCAGCGCGCGGGCGGTGTCGGAGGTCGGGTTCTTCACGTGCTGCGCCTCGTCCGCCACGACCAGGCCCCACTCGACGCCGGCGAGCCGGTCGGCGTCCAGGCGCATCGTGCCGTAGGTGGTGAGCACGAAACCCTCGTGCGCGACCTCGCGGCGCGGGCCGTGGAAGCGGCGCACGGGCACACCGGGCGCGAACCGCTCGACCTCGCGCTGCCAGTTGCCCATCAGCGACGCCGGGCACACCACCAGCGTGGGGCCGGCGTCGTGGGCGGCGCGGTGCAGGTGCAGCGCGATGAGCGTGACGGTCTTGCCCAGGCCCATGTCGTCGGCCAGGCAGGCGCCCAGGCCCAGCGAGGTCATGCGGTGCAGCCAGCGCAGGCCGTGCAGCTGGTAGTCGCGCAGGGTCGCGGTCAGCGCCGCGGGCGCGGCGATCGGCTCGTCGTCCAGGTCGGTCAGGCGCGACCGCAGCTCCTCCAGCCAGCCGGTGGCGGCGACCTCGACCTGGACGCCGTCGACCGTGGTCGTGCCGGTCAGGGCCGCGCCGAGCGCGTCGATGGCGGAGACCGGTTTGAGGTCGCGTTCGCGGGCGCGGCGGGCCAGCTCGGGGTCGACCAGCGTCCACCGGTCCCGCAGCCGCACGACCGGCCGGGTGGCCTCGGCGAGCACGTCCAGCTCGGCGGGCGTCAGCGGGTCGTCGCCCAGCGCCAGCCGCCAGTCCACCGACGTGAGCTGGTCGGGGCCGAAGAACGAGGGCCGGTCGGCAGGGCGGTCGCCGATGACGACCTTCGCCGACAGATCCCGCACCAGGTCCCTGGGCCAGTGCACGTCCACGCCCGCGGCGGCCAGCCGGACCGCGCCCCGGGCCAGCAGGTCCTCCACGTCGGAGTCCGGCAACGCCACCTCGTCGGGCACCGGCCGGTCCAGCAGCCGCTCCAGCGGCGCCCACGCGCGGGCGGCCCGGCGCACCGCGACCAGCGCGTCGGACCGCGACCGCCGCGTCGCCGACGCCCACAGCTCCGCGGCGTCCACCACGTGCGCCGGCTCGGCCAGGCTGTGCACCTGCACCACGGCCCGGAACGGGCCGAAGCCCTCGATCCGCAACGACACCCGCACGCCCTGGTCGGCCCACTCCCGCAGGTGCGGCACCCGCTGCGGGGCCACGGCCGCGAACGCCGGGCCGCCCGCCGCGTGCACGGCCGCCGCGCCGCGCGGCATGGTGTCGGCCACGGCGTCGAGGAACGCGCGCAGCAGCGGCTCGGCGTCGGGCAGCTCCAGCGGGTCGCGCCCCGGCAGCGGCACGGCCCGCGCGTGCGGCGGCATCGCCGCGGCCAGGTCGCGCACCCGCGCGTGGTCCGCGGCGTCCAACGGCCCCAGCAGCCACGCGTCGAAGTCGCCGTCGGTCACCGCCGGCCGCACCCGGCCGCGCGCCACCAGCTGCAACGCCACCACCACCGCCGCGCCCCAGAACGCGGCCGCCGGGTGGGCGTGCGCGGCCCGGCGGGCCCGGCTCAGCAGCGGCACGGCCTCGGCCACCGGCAGCCGCACCGCGGGCACCGCGCGCCGGGCGCCGTCGGGCGCGGCCACGGTGACCCGGTCGTCGAAGCCCGCGACGTCACCGGGCGCGTCCGCGGCGGGGTAGAAGACGACGGTGGACGTGCGTGGCGGGTCGGCGGCCTCGAACACGACCGCGCACCGCTCCAACCCTGTGTTCAGCGCTCCCCCTCGCTACTCAAATTTGAGCCTACCCCAGCTGCCCGGCTCACCCGGCGATCCCGGCTCGCCCGCCATCCGGTACGCCCCGTCCCCCAACCGCGCCAACAACCCCCGCGTCCACCCCACCCCACCCGACGCGGTGTGCTCCCACAGCCCGAACAGCTCCGTCACGTGCGGCGGCCCACCCCACTCCGCCGCCCGCGCCCGCGCCGCGTCCCGCCGCGCCTCCAACGCCGCCAACCGCTCCGTCAACAACCCCACCGCCTCCGCCCGCCCCAACGACGGCAACATCGCCAACCCCGCCGCCAGCAGGTCCGGCCGCGTCCCCGGACGCCGCAACGCCTCCCGCAACAACCGCCGGTACTCCACCTCCCCCTCCGGGGTGATCTCGTAGTCCGTGCGCGCCGGCGGCACCTCCACGTCGACCAGCCGCCCCTCCTTCGCCAACTGCTTCAACGCGTGGTAGATCGACCCCCACTTGACGTTCGCCCACTCCCCCGCACCCCACGACATCAGGTCGTTCCCCACCAGGTAGCCGTGCGCACGCCCGTACCCGCGCACCACACCGAGCACCAGCAGCCGCGTCGCCGACATCGCGCCCCCAGTCGCCCCACACCCGGATCCCGCGAATCCCGGTTCCGCCGAACAGGGTAAATCGCCGAGGATGGACGGGTGACGCCCGCCACGATCGACGACGCACAGCGACGAGCCCGCCTCGCCACCCGCCACCTGCTCGCCCGCCCCACCGACACACCCGAGCAGGTCGCCGACGCCCTCGTCGGGCTGCACGCCACCGACCCCGCCACCGTCTACCTCTCCGCCTGCGCCCGCCTCCGCGACCCCTCCGTCGCCGCCGTCGAAGCCGCCTTCTACGACCGGCACACCCTCGTCCGCCTGCTGTGCATGCGCCGCACCATGTTCGCCGTCACCGCCGACACCGCACCCGTCGTCCAGGCCGCCGCGGGCGCCGCCATCGCCGCCGCCGAACGCCGCAAGCTCCTCACCCACCTCGCCGACGGACTCGGCTGGACCCCGGAACGCCTCGCCGAGGTCGAAGAGGACACCCTCGCGGCCCTGCGCCGCCGCGGTCGGGCCACCACCACCGAACTCACCCGCGACGTCCCCGCCCTCCTCGAACAGGTCCTCGTCGCACCCGGCAAGCGCTACGAAACCCGCCAGAACGTCTCCAGCCGCATCATCCGCGTCCTCGCCGCCGACGGCCGCATCCGCCGCGGCCGCCCCCTCGGCACCTGGCTCGGCACCCAGTTCCGCTGGGAACCCGCCACACCCTGGCCCGACCTCGACCCCGCCGGGGCCCGCGCCGAACTCGCCCGCCGCTGGCTCGCCTCCTACGGACCCGGCACCGAAACCGACCTCAAGTGGTGGACCGGCTGGACCCTCGCCCACACCCGCCAGGCCCTCGCCGCCGCCGGCGCCGTCCAGGTCACCCTCACCACCGGCCCCGGCCACGCCCTGCCCGACGACCTCGACCCCGTCCCCGAACCCGAACCCGCCGCCGCCCTCCTGCCCGCCCTCGACCCCACCCCCATGGGCTGGCAGACCCGCGACTGGTACCTCCCCGACCGACACCGCCCCCACCTGTTCGACACCGCCGGCAACGTCGGCCCCACCGTCTGGTGGCGCGGCGCCGTCGTCGGAGGCTGGGCCCAACGCCCCGACGGCGACATCGCCTGGCGCCTCCTCGACGACGTCGGCGCCGACGCCCGCGCCGCCATCACCCGCGCCGCCGAACGACTCGCCACCCGCCTCGACGGCGCACGCGTCATCCCCCGCTTCCGCACCCCACTGGAGAAGGAGCTGGCGAAGTGATCCACCTGCGACCCCTCGACGACTCCGGAGTGGAACGCCTCCTCGGCCTCGCCGTCGCCGACACCGACCCCGCCGACGTCATGCCACCCGGCTGGACCGTCGACCGACCCGACGAGTTCCGCGACTTCTACCGCGACCTCCAACCCGACGCCTACGAGATCGTCGACGGCGACCGCACCGTCGGCATGGCCCGCCTCACCGCCCACGGCGACATCGGCATGTGGCTCGTCCGCTGCGCCCGCGGCCGCGGCACCGGCCCCGCCACCCTCCACCGCCTCAAGGACGAAGCCGCCCGACGCGGCATCACCACCCTCGTCGCCCACACCACCACCGACAACCACGCCGCCCTCGCCGCCCTCCGCAAAGCCGGCGCCGCCCTCCACACCGACGGCCCCCGCGCCACCGCCCGCCTCGCCGTCGAACCCGCCCGCGACCCCGACGACGCCGTCACCTGACCCCGAACCGACCCACCACCACCGTCGCCGACAACTCCTCGTCCGACACCACCTCCGCGCACAACCCACCCCGCGCGAACGCCTCCACCGTGCCCGCCGCCTGCACCGCACCCGTCTCCACCAACACCACACCACCCGGCGCCAACCACCGCGCCGCACCCGCGACCACCCGCCGCTGCACGGCCAACCCGTCCACCCCGCCGTCCAACGCCACCCGGGGCTCGAACTCCCGCGCCTCCGGCGGCATCAACCCGATCGACCCCGTCGGCACGTACGGCGCGTTCGCCACCAACACCTCCACCCGCCCCGCCAACGACACCGGCAACGGCCCGTACAGATCACCCTCGTACACCCGACCCCCACCCACGTTCCGCCGGGCACACGCCACCGCCACCGGATCCACGTCCACCGCGTGCAACTCCACCCCCGGCACCCGGTCCACCACCACCGCACCCACCGCACCCGACCCGCAACACAGATCCACCACCACCCCACCCGGCCGCGCCCCCTCCACCGCCAACCGCGCCAACAACCCCGTCCGCCGCCGCGGCACGAACACCCCCGGACCCACCACCACCCGCAACCCGCAGAACTCCGCCCACCCCACCACGTGCTCCAACGGCGCCCCCGCCACCCGACGCGCCGTCAACGACGCCAACTCCTCCGGACCACGCGCGGCCTCCACCAACACCCGCGCCTCGTCCTCGGCGAACACACAACCCGCGGCACGCAGCCGCGCGACGACCTCGAAGACCCTCACCGTGAAACGCCTCTCGCGAAGAAACCCGCGGGCGCCCCTCACACCGCCACGACACGGCCGGAAGCGACCCGACGCACACCACCGAAAATGGGTCCCACCTCCCCCAGCCGCGCGAACCGCCACACCCTACCCCACCGACGACGCCCCACCGGCCCGCGCCACCGCCGCCTCCACACCGTCCAACAACACCTCCAACCCCACCTCGAACGCCTCCACCGCACCCCGCTCCACGAACGACACCCCCGCTCCCGGCCCCTCCGCCGCCAACCACGCCGACAACGGGAACCGCTCCGCGAAATCCGGCGCCACCTCCGCCAACACCCCCGACCGCGACCACCACCACTCCTCGTCCGACAACCCCGTCTCCCGCGCCGCCCGCCGCGCCTCCGCCACCACCCCCGCCGCACCCCGCACGAACTGCACCACCGCACCCACCACACCCCGCACCACCGGCGCACCCAACCCCGTCGACCGCAGGATCCCCAGCAACCCTTCCACCATCGCGAACTCGTTCGGCCCCAACACCGGCCGCGCCTGCGACACCTGCAACACCCACGGGTGCGCCAGGAAGAACCCCCGCGCGTCCACCGCCCACGCCCGCAACGCCACCCGCCACCCGGCGTCCACCGGGTACTCCGCCGGGAACCCGCCCAACACCCGGTCGCACATCAGGTCCACCAACTCCGCCTTGCCCGGCACGTACGCGTACAACGCCATCGCCGAACGCCCCAACCGCTCCCCCACCGCCCGCATCGACAACCCCGCCAAACCCTCCCGGTCCGCCACCTCCACCGCCGCGTCCACGATCGCGTCCACCGACAACCCCGGACCACCACCACCCGGCGCACGCCACAACAACCGCAACGACCGCCCCGCGTCACCCTGCCCCGCGAACACCGCCACTTGCCGCCCCTTTACGCCCTAAAGTATCGTGCGCCGGTCACCTTACGACATAAACAAACCAGGGGGAAAACACGCATGCCCGCACCCGCCGACAGCCACGACGCCATCCAGGTCCGCGGCGCCCGCGAGAACAACCTCGCCGACATCTCCCTCGACATCCCCAAACGCCGCCTCACCGTCTTCACCGGCGTCTCCGGCTCCGGCAAGTCCTCCCTCGTCTTCGGCACCATCGCCGCCGAGTCACAACGACTCATCAACGAGACCTACACCGCCTTCATCCAATCCTTCATGCCCAGCCTCGGCCGCCCCGACGTCGACGCCCTCCGCAACCTCAGCGCCGCCATCGTGGTCGACCAGGAACGCCTGGGCGCCAACTCCCGCTCCACCGTCGGCACCGCCACCGACGCCCACACCATGCTCCGCATCCTCTTCAGCCGACTCGGCCGACCCCACATCGGCACCTCCGCCGCCTTCAGCTTCAACCTCCCCGAAGGCATGTGCACCCACTGCGAAGGACTCGGCCGCGTCTCCACCGTCGACCCCGACCAACTCGTCGACCGCACCAGATCGCTCAACGAAGGCGCCATCACCGTCCCCGGCTTCACCGTCGACAACTGGTACGTCCAGACCTACGTCCACTCCGGCTTCTACGACCCCGACAAAAAACTCCAGGACTTCACCGACGAAGAATGGGACGCCCTCCTCAACCGCGACACCACCAAAGTCAAAATCGGCAAGACCAACGTCACCTACGAAGGACTCCTCGTCAAAGTCCAACGCCTCTACCTCGGCAAGGACCGCGAATCCCTCCAACCCCACATCCGCGCCTTCGTCGACCGCGCCGTCACCTTCACCACCTGCCCCGACTGCCACGGCGCCCGCCTCAACGCCGCCGCCCTCTCCTCCAAGATCGACGGCCTCACCATCGCCGACTGCTCGAGCATGCAGATCAGCGACCTCGCCGACTGGGTCGCCAAGATCACCGACCCCTCCGTCGGCCCCATGCTCACCACCCTCAAGGAACTCCTCGACAACCTCGTGGAGATCGGCCTCGGCTACCTCAGCCTCGACCGACCCGCCGCCACCCTCTCCGGCGGCGAGGCCCAACGCGTCAAGATGGTCCGCCACCTCGGCTCCGCCCTCACCGACATCACCTACGTCTTCGACGAACCCACCACCGGCCTGCACCCCCACGACATCCAGCGCATGAACGAACTCCTCCTGCGCCTGCGCGACAAGGGCAACACCGTCCTCGTGGTCGAGCACAAACCCGAGACCATCCGCATCGCCGACCACGTGGTCGACCTCGGACCCGGCGCCGGCGCCGCCGGCGGCCACATCACCTTCACCGGCACCGTCGCCGAACTCCGCGCCTCCGACACCCTCACCGGCCGCCACCTCGACCACCGCGCCCGCCTCCGTGACCACGTCCGCACCCCCACCGGCCGGCTCCCCATCACCGGCGCCACCCTGCACAACCTCAAGGACGTCAGCGTCGACATCCCCCTCGGCGTCCTCACCGCCGTCACCGGCGTCGCCGGATCCGGCAAGAGCTCCCTCGTCCACGGCTCCCTCGCCCACCGCGACGACGTCGTCACCGTCGACCAGTCGCCCATCCGCGGCTCCCGCCGCTCCAACCCCGCCACCTACACCGGCCTGCTCGACCCCGTCCGCACCGCCTTCGCCAAGGCCAACGGCGTCAAACCCGCCCTCTTCAGCGCCAACTCCGAAGGCGCCTGCCCCCAGTGCAAGGGCATCGGCCTCGTCTACACCGACCTCGCGATGATGGCCGGCGTCGCCACCGTGTGCGAGAAGTGCGAGGGCAAGCGGTTCACCGCCGAAGTCCTCACCCACACCCTGCGCGGCAAGAACATCAGCGAGGTCCTCGCCATGTCCGTCACCGAGGCCCGCGACTTCTTCACCGAGAAGCAGGCCAAGGCGATCCTCGACCGGCTGGTCGACGTCGGCCTCGGCTACCTCTCCCTCGGCCAGCCCCTCACCACCCTCTCCGGCGGCGAGCGGCAACGGCTCAAGCTCGCCATCCACATGGCCGAGAAGGCGTCCACCTACGTCCTGGACGAGCCCACCACCGGCCTGCACCTCGCCGACGTGGACCAGCTGCTCGCCCTGCTCGACCGGCTCGTGGACGACGGCAACACGGTGATCGTGATCGAGCACCACCAGGCCGTCATGGCGCACGCCGACTGGATCATCGACCTCGGCCCCGGGGCGGGCCACGACGGCGGCCGCGTCGTCTTCACCGGCACCCCGGCCGACCTGGTCGAGCACGGCGGCACGCTGACCGCCCAGCACCTCCGGCAGTACGTCGCCGGTTGATCGTCCCGGCCGTTTTTGGTGGAGTCCTGCCCCGGTGGTGCCCGAGCCACCGGGGCAAGACTCGTTTTAGTCAACACTGAAGTTATCGAGATCATTGACCAGTGGGGCGAGCGTCATCCCATCGGGGTGTCCGGCCCGTCGCCGCGGGAAGAGGAACCACGCCATGACCGCGTTCCCCCTGGAGCCCACGCCGATCCACGTGCCCGACGAGGTCCTGGACGACCTGCGCGCCCGGCTCGCGCTCACCCGCCCGCCGGTGGACGAGGGGAACGAGGACTGGTCCTACGGCGTCCCGGCGGGCTACCTCCGCGAGCTGGTCGCCCACTGGCGCGACGGCTACGACTGGCGCGAGGCCGAGGCCGCCATCAACGCCTACGAGCACCACCGGGTCACCGTCGACGGCGTCCCGGTGCACTTCCTGCGCAAACCCGGCCGCGGCCCCCGCCCGATCCCGCTCATCCTCACCCACGGCTGGCCGTGGACGTTCTGGCACTGGTCGAAGGTGATCGACCCGCTCGCCGACCCGGCCGCGACCGGCGGCGACCCCGCCGACGCGTTCGACGTCATCGTGCCGTCGCTGCCCGGCTTCGGCTTCCCCGGCCCGCTGACCGGCTTCCCGGACGTCAACTTCTGGAAGGTCGCCGACCTCTGGCACAGCCTGATGACCGGGACCCTCGGCCACGACCGGTACGCGGCGGGAGGCTGCGACATCGGCGGGATCGTCTCCAGCCAGCTCGGCCACAAGTACGCCGACTCGCTGTACGGCATCCACATCGGCTCCGGGCTGCCGCTCGACTTCTTCACCGGCCCCCGCGCCTGGGACTTCGCCCGCAACCGGCACCTCACCGACGACCAGCCCGCCGACGTCCGGGCCCGCATCGTCGAGCTGGACCACCGCTGGGCCTCGCACCTCGCGGTGCACGTGCTCGACGGGGCCACCCTCGCCCACGCGCTGAGCGACTCCCCCGCCGGGCTGCTCGCCTGGCTGCTGCGCCGCTGGCACGCCTGGAGCGACAACGGCGGCGACGTCGAATCGGTGTTCACCAAGGACGACCTGCTCACCCACGCCACGATCTACTGGGTGAACAACTCCATCGCCACGTCGATGCGCTACTACGCCAACGCCAACCGCCACCCCTGGAGCCCTTCCCACGACCGCACCCCGGTCGTGCAGGCCCCGGTCGGCATCACCTTCGTCACCCACGAGAACCCGCCGGGCGTGCACACCGCCGAGGACCGCGTCCGCGCATTCCGCGACGGTCCCCTGGCCGGGTGGTTCAACCACGTCAACGTCACCGCCCACGACCGCGGCGGCCACTTCATCCCCTGGGAGAACCCCGACGCGTGGGTGGACGACCTGCGCCGCACGTTCCGCGGCCGCAGGCCCTGAGGCCGCCGCCGAGCCCCTCCCCCGCACCCGGGCGGCGACCGCGCCCCGAAACGGTCGCCGTTCGGAACTCCGCAGGTCGTTCCCACTGCCGGCCGATTGTCCGGTCCCCGGCGCTGCTCTAACGTTGCCGATCACGTCCGCGCGAACGTGATCGCAGAACCTCCGCTCCCCGGCCGGCCCGTCCCGCAGTGGGCCTGCCGGAACCCCTGCACGAGGGAGAACCCTGCAATGGGAGACGTTCGCGGATCCAGACGTGCCCTGATCGGGCTCGCCACGGTCGCGGTCACCGCCGCGGCGCTGGCCACCGGCGCCACACCGGCCGCGGCCGAGGGCGACATCGTCGGCACGGGCAACCCGACCGCCATCAAGGACAGCTACATCGTCGTCTACGACGAGCTGTCCACCCAGAGCGTCGACGCGCTCACCGCCGACCTCAGCGCCAAGTACGACGCCAAGGTCGACTACACCTACCGCCACGCGCTCAAGGGCTTCGCGGGCACGCTGTCCGAACGGGCCGCGCGCCGCCTCGCCGCCGAGCCCGGCGTGGCCTACGTCCAGCAGAACGGCGAGGTCAAGACCACCGCGACCCAGCCGAACCCGCCCTCCTGGGGCCTGGACCGGATCGACCAGCGCGACCTGCCGCTGGACTCGTCCTACACCTACCCCAACGACGGCTCCGGCGTCACCGCGTACATCATCGACACCGGCATCCGGACCACGCACTCCGACTTCGGCGGGCGCGCGTCCTGGGGCACCAACACGGTCGACACCAACAACACCGACTGCAACGGCCACGGCACCCACGTCGCCGGCACGGTCGGCGGCACCGCGCACGGCGTCGCCAAGGGCGTGCGGCTGATCGCGGTCAAGGTGCTCAACTGCTCGGGCTCCGGCTCGTTCGCGGGCGTCGCCGCGGGCATCGACTGGGTCACCGGGCACCACACCTCCGGCCCGGCCGTGGCCAACATGAGCCTCGGGGGCTCGGGCAGCGACCCGACCGGCGAGGCCGCGGTGCGCAACTCGATCGCCGACGGCGTCACCTACGCCATCGCGTCGGGCAACTCCAACGCCAACGCCTGCAACTTCACCCCGGCCCGCGTCGCCGAGGCCATCACGGTGAACGCCTCCACCAACACCGACGCCCGCGCCTCGTTCTCCAACTGGGGCACGTGCACGGACATCTTCGCCCCGGGCCAGAACATCACCTCGGCGTGGATGACCAACGACACGGCCACCAACACGATCAGCGGCACGTCCATGGCGGCGCCGCACGTCGCGGGTGGCGCGGCCCTCCTGCTCGGCGCCACGCCGTCGTTGACGCCCGCGCAGGTCGCCGCCGCGATGATCACCAACTCCACCGCCAACAAGATCACCAGCCCCGGCACCGGCTCGCCGAACCAGCTGCTGTTCGTCAACACCGGCGGCGGCCCCGGCCCCGGCACGCCCGCGGTCACCCCGCCGGGCAACCAGACCGGCACCGTCGGCGTCGCCACCAGCCTGCAGCTGAAGGCGTCCGGCGGCACCCCGCCCTACACCTGGTCGGCCACGGGCCTGCCGCCCGGCCTGGCGATCGCGGCCGGCACCGGCCTGATCTCCGGCACGCCGACCACCGCCGGCGCCTACACCGTCACCGCCACGGTGACCGACAGCGCCGGCAAGTCCTCGAGCGCCACGTTCTCCTGGACCGTCAACCCGGCCGGCGGCGCGTGCGCCGCGCCCGGCGAGAAGCTGGTCAACGGCGGGTTCGAGAGCGGCACCACCGGCTGGTCCGACGGCACCTGGACGATCGGCGCCTGGACCGGTGCGGGCGCGCCGCGCACCGGCTCCCGCTCCTCCTGGATCGGCGGCTACGGCTACACCAGCACCGAGACGCTGAGCCAGACCGTCACCATCCCGGCGGGCTGCGCCAACACCACGCTGTCGCTGTGGCTGAAGATCAGCACCGACGAGTACGAGCCGGACGTGTTCGACACCCTGACCGTCAAGGCGGGCTCGACCACCCTGGCGACCTACACCAACCTCAACCCGTCGGGCTACCAGGTGCGCACCTTCAACCTGGGCGCGTACGCGGGCCAGAGCGTCACGCTGAGCTTCGTCGGCGCGGAGGACTGGTCCTACCAGACCTCGTTCGTGCTGGACGACATCTCGGTGACCGCGGCCTGATCACCGGCGCGTGGGGAGGGTCGGTCCGCCGGCCCTCCCCACGTCCGTGCTCAACAGGCGATCGGGGACGAGCCCACCGCGACGTCGTCGTACCAGAGGGTGTTCGCGCCGTCGCCGTAGCTCTCCCAACCCAGCCGCAGGTCGGTGACGCCGGGCCGCCAGTTGGTCTTGCGCAGCCACTGGGAGTCGATGTCGGGCGTGGACACGCCGTCGGCCACCAGGCCCTCGACCACCGAGCCGTTCAGCGAGGTGGACAGCCGGCCCGCCGGGTCGACGGTGAACTGCACGCAGTTCCACTGGCCGGTCGGCAGCGGCTTGCTCTTCGACACGCCGGTCGGGCTCTGCTCGGGCAGGGTGGCGTCGTCGGACTCGCGGTTCCACTGCAGCGCCGCGTTCTGGCCGCCCATGCGCAGGTCCTTGCCGCCGTCGTTCGCGTCCTTCATGGCCATGAAGGTCACGTGCGCCATCGGCAGGGCCGTGGTGTGGCGGACGTAGAACCGGCCGTGCACGGTGGACGACCCGGAGATCGGCGTGCCGAAGAAGATGTGGTTGCAGTAGCCGGACGCGCCGTTGACCCGCACCGACTTGCGGCCGCTGTGCGCGACCGAGCTGTCGATGGCGACCGAGCCCTGGCCGGTGCAGTTGGCCGCGCCGACGGTCCAGCGGCCGCCCGGGGTGGACCCGGTCTGCTGCTCGAAGTCGTCGCACACCGTCGCCGTGCCGCAGCCGACCGGCACGGTGGACGTGGTCGTCGTCGTGGACGTGGTCGTCGTCGTGGTGGTGGTGAACGTGTCCGTGGGCCACGTGGACGTGGTCGTCGGACCGTCGCCGCCGCACGAGACGCCGTTGAACGCGAAGTCGGTCGGGACCGCGTTCGTGCCGCTGTAGGACGCCTGGAAGCCGAACTGGGCGCTCGCGCCCGTGCCGAGCGTGCCGTTCCACGGCATGTTGGACGCCGTCACCACGGCGCCGGACTGCCTCACGTCGGCGCTCCACCCGGAGGTGACCGCCTGGTTGCCCGAGAAGGTCCAGGTGAGCTTCCACGAGGTGACCGGAGCGGACTGGTTGGTCACGGTCACGTTGGCGGTGAACCCGTTGGACCACTGGTTGAGCTTGTAGTCCACGGCGCAGACGGGAGCCTCACCCGCCGTGCTGGTCCCGCCGATCACCACCAAACCGGCTATCGACACCACAGCGGCCACCGCCGCCAGCAGATTTCGCACAACAACCCCTTCGTTGTCGTTTCTGGGAGCGTTCCCAGAAACTGACTGTAACGATCCCGTCACCGCAATGGAATACTCCGGCTGCCGCAACGGTCACTCGAACGAAGGGCGGGGTCACCACGGCACAGCGCGCACGGCACCGGCTCCCGCGTGCCCGGCGACCGTGCTGCCTCCGGGCACCTAGCCCCGGCGCGCGGGCTCAGCCCAGCACGGTGACCGCGCCGCGCCCGCCGTCCACCCGGACGCGGTCGCCGGTCCTGATGCGGGAGGTGGCGTTGCCGCAGCCGACGACGGCCGGGATGCCCAGCTCGCGGGCGACGATCGCGGCGTGCGACAGCGGTGCGCCGACGTCGGTGACCACGGCGGCGACGCGCGGGAACAGCGGGGTCCAGCCGATGTTCGTCACCGTGGTCACCAGCACCTCCCCCGGCTTCAGCGCCTCGCCCCCGGCGACGTCGTGGACGACCCGCGCCACGCCCTCCACCACGCCCGCCGCGCCGGGGAAGCCGGACACCTCGTCGCCCGGGGGTGCGGCGGAGGCGTCGTGGACGTCGGACCGGCGGTTCGGGTCGGCGGCCCACGCCTCGGGGTCGAACCGGCCGCGGATCACCGTCGGGTACGGCGGCAGCGCGCGGTACCGGTCGTAGGCGGCGCGCCGCGCCGGCACCGCCGCCGGCGGCGTCCCGTCGCCGCCGAGCACGCGCACGGTCTCGTCGATCGACAGGAAGAACACGGCGTCGCCGTGCCCGGTCACCTCGCCCGCGCGCACCAGGAACGCCCTCAGCACGGCGAACGTGCGGGCGAACTCCGTCCGCGCGCGTTCCCGCCGCCGGGCCAGTCGGGCGACCCGCGCCACCCGGCGGCGCATCGCGGCGACCCGGCCGGGGTGCGCCGCCCGCAGCCGCTCCCACGCGGCGTCGCGCACCGCCGCCTGCCGGGCCAGCAGCTCCTCCGGGTCGACGCCGTGGTCGTCCGGGCGGGGCCAGTCCGGGTCCTCGGCCGGACGCGGCGCGGACACCTCGAACTCGTCGGCGAACCGGTGGCCGTACTGCCGGACGTAGTCCTCGCGGGTGATCTCGCCGCGCCGCAGCCGGGCCAGGCCCAGCACCGGGCCCAGGCTCTCCAGCTCCCCCGCCGCGCCGTGCGCGCCGGTCAGCAACGCGGTGGCGTCCTCCGGCCCCACCAGCCGCTCCAGCCGGCGGCGGACCTTCAGCGCCGACAGGGAGCCGGTGCGCGCGCCGGCGTCGAACACCCTGGCCTCCACGTGCAGCACGTCGTGCACGTCGGACTCCCACAGGGCGAGCAGCTCGGCGGGCGTGGCGGCGGCGCGGAAGGCGGCGTGCAGCCGCTCCGCGCGGGCCGGCGCGGCGGCCAGCAGGCCGTCGATCCTGGCCCGGTACTCCCGGCCCTGCCGCAGGAACGGCACCACCGCGCCGACCGCGGCGCGCAGCACGGCCGGGCGCGACAGCGGCAGCGGCGGCGCCTCCACGCCCGCCGGGATGCGACCGAAGTGCTGCTCCGCGGTCCGGAGCAGGAAGCGGCCGAGGCCGAGCGCCCGGCCGACCGCCAGCGCGGCGCTGAGGTTGAGGTAGAACCGGCCGCCGATGTTGCCCGACGTGGGGTGCCCGGCGATCGGGGGTTGCGCGAGCGCGCGGGCGAGCGACCAGGTGGCGGGCGTCATCACGCTCGGCACCGCTTCGCGCAGGTTCGCGCACGTCCACAGGTAGTCGCCGCGCAGGGTGTCGTTCCAGACCTCGGCGAGCGCGGTGATCGGCCGCGCCTGGAGCACCGCGACCCGGTCGCCCGCCACGGCCCACTCGACGTCCACCGGCACGCCGAACAGGTCCTGGATCCGCGTGCCGAGCGCGGCCAGCTCCCGCACCCGGGCGTCGGGCAGCAGGTCGCCCGACCGGCGGATCCCGCCGTCGGCGGTCACCACGTACTCGTCGGGCGTGACCGACCCGCCCACCAGGGCCTCCCCCGAGCCGGGCGCGGCGTTGACCACGGTCTCCGTGCGCGCGCCCGTGACCGGGTTGGCGGTGAACAGCACACCCGCCGCTTCGGCGGGCACCATCTCCTGCACCACCACGGCGATGGCCACGTCGGTGATGTCGTGGCGGGCCCGGTAGGCGATGGCCCGGGCCGTCCACAACGACGCCCAGCAGCGCTTGACCGCGGCCAGCACCGCGTCGAGGCCGGTCACGTCGAGGAACGTGTCGTGCTGGCCCGCGAACGACAGGTCGGGCAGGTCCTCGGCGGTCGCCGACGACCGCACCGCGACCGGGCCGGCCGGCAGGTGCGCGCGGATCGCGTCGGCCACGTCCGCCGGCAGGTCGCGGCGCTCGAAGGCGGAGGCGATGGCGGCGGCCGGGTCGGCGCCGGACAGCGCCGCGCGGATCTCGCCGTCGAGGTCCGCGGCGAACCGGCGGTAGGCGTGGGTGGTCAGGTGGAAGCCGTCCGGCACGGGCAGCCCGGCGGCGGCGAGCCGGGCCAGGGAGGCGCCCTTCCCGCCAACCGTCCCCAGGTCCGCGTCGCGGTCCGCGAGCGGCAGCACCAGCGCGGTCGTCCCCATGGGTCGAGCTTGGCACCGATGGGGACGTCCCGTCGGCGGAACGGCGTCATCGGGAACCTCAGCGGCGCCCGGCCGGCTCACCCGCGGTCCGGGCGGGCGTGGGCGAGCGGGTCAGGGCGACACCGACCAGGACCACGGCCATGCCCGCCACGACGCGGACCGTCAGCGGCTCGTCCAGCACGAGCGCGCCCAGCGCGACGGAGACCACGGGCAGCAGGTAGCCGACCGTGGCGGCGCTGGTCGGGCCCTCGTCGGCGATGATCCGGTAGTTGAGGACGAACGTGGCCCCGGTGCCGAAGACGCCGAGCACCACGACGGCGGCGATCGCGGTGGCGTTGGGCGTGGTCGGGGCGTGGTCGAACGGCAGCAGGAGGGCGCTCAGGCCGGTGGCGGCGGTGAGCTGGGCGGCCGAGACGGCCAGCGGCCCGCCGTGGCCGACGAGCCTGCGCCCCATGTAGGCGAACGCGACCGCGTAGCTGACCGCCGCGCCGAGCAGCGCGAGCGCGCCGACGCCCGACACGCCGTGCCGCCAGGGGGCGAAGATCAGCAGGACGCCCGCGAAGCCGAGGACCAGGCCGGTGACGCGGGCGGGTGTGAGGCCGCGGTCCGTGCCGAGCCCGAGTCCGATGAGGAGGGAGAACAGCGGGGTCGTGGCGTTGAGGACGCCCGCCACGCCGGAGTCGACGGTCTGCTGGCCCACGGCGAAGAGCAGGAACGGCAGGGTGTTGCAGAAGAACGCGGCGACCAGGAGCCGGCCCCACAGCCCCCGGGGCAGCCGCTGCCCGCTCGCGCGGGCCAGGACGAGCAGGACGGCCGCGCCCAGCGCGGAGCGCGCGACCGTGATCTGCGCCGGCGACAGGCCGGTCAGGGCCAGGTCGATCCACAGGAAGCAGGAGCCCCACAGCAGGGCCAGCAGTCCCATCCGCACCGCGCCACGTCCGGTCATGAGGCCACCGTCCCCCACGACCGTCTTCAAGAAAAGTGAAACCTCGTGACCGCGCGTTAAGCAGCACTACAAGATCATCCCGAACGTGGAACTCGGGGGTCCCGAACGTTCGACACTCGGGTCCCGGACGTAGGACACACGCGTGTGTCCC
>NZ_JBHYXZ010000155.1:0-19719 GCF_042752395.1 Actinosynnema sp. NPDC059335
GCCCCCTCTCGGCCCGCCCCCCCCCCGCCGCCCCCTGGGCCCCGCCCGCCCGGCCCGTCCGGCGAAGGAGGACGACCTTGCGACGCCTCGCGGCCCTGGTGGCCGGAATGCTCGTGCTCGTCGGCTGCGGCTCCGCCCCCACGGCGACCCCGCCGCCGGTGTCGACGGTCGTGGAGACCGACGAGTTCAACGAGACCGACGTGATGTTCCTGCAGATGTCCGTGCCGCACCACCGGACCGGGCTGGAGATCGTGGCCCTGGCCAAGGACCGGCCGGTGCGCGCGGAGGTGAAGACGCTCGCGGCGGCCATCGAGGTCACCCAGCTGTCCGAAGTGGACTCGATGACCAAGTGGCTCGCGGAGTGGGAGCAGCCCGAGACGGCCGGTGACGACCCGCAGCTGCACGCCGGGCACGGCGGCGACCACTCGACCAGCCCGGAGGCCATCGCGGAACTCCGCGCGACCGCGCCCGGCGACTTCGAGAAGGCGTTCCTGAACCTGCTCATCGGCCACCAGCACAACGCGGTGGCGATGGCGAAGCTCGAGAAGGAGGGCGGGGTCAACCCGCAGGCGAAGGACCTGGCGGAGCGGATCTTCAACTCCCGCACCGCGCAGATCGCGCAGATGCTCGGCTACCTGGGCTAGAGGTCGAGCGCGAGACCGCTGGTGAAGCGGCGGTGCTCGCCGGTCACCGGGTCGGTGAACTCGAGCACCTTCGCCAGCAGCTGCAACGGGTCGGTGAAGTCGTCCAGCGGCTTCTCCCGCAGCACGGGGTAGAAGTCGTCGTTGCGGATCGGCACGCCGAGCGAGGCCATGTGCAGGCGGAGCTGGTGCGTGCGGCCGGTCTCGGGCACCAGCCGGTACCGGCCCCACCCGTCGCGGTGCTCGACCAGCTCCACCAGCGTCTCGGCGTTGGGCGGGCCGGGCACCTCCTGCGCCGTGATCACGCCCTTGACCTTGACGATCCGGCTGCTGACCCGCGCGGGCAGGGTCAGCGCCGGGTCGTGCGGCGCGATGGCCTCGTACTCCTTGCGCACCGCGCGGTCCTTGAACAACGTCTGGTACCTGCCGCGCAGGCGCGGGTCGACCACGAACATGACGAGCCCGGCGGTCACGCGGTCGAGCCGGTGCGCCGGGCTCAGCGCGGGCAGGCCGAGGTCGCGGCGCAGCCGGACGAGCGCGGTCTCGACCACGTGCCGGCCGCGCGGGATCGTGGCCAGGAAGTGCGGCTTGTCGACCACCACGATGGCGTCGTCGCGGTGCACGACGCGGATCTCGAACGGCACCGCGACCTCGTCGGGCAGGTCCCGGTGGAACCACACCGAGGAGCCGGGGACGAACGCCGCGTCGGGCGCGATCGGCCCGGAGAGGTCGTAGACGCGGCCCTCGGCCAGCATCGAGTCGATCCGCTCGGGCGCGACCTTCGGCAGGCGGTCGACCAGGTGGTCGCGCACGGTCGCCCACGGGCCGTCGTCGGGCAGCCGCAGCCGTGCCGGGTCGAGGCCGTGGCGCTGGTCGAGCGGCGGCCGGAGCTTGCGCCTCATCGTGCCCGCAGCATACGGGGCCGAAAAAGATCGTGGCCGGACGCGCCCGCGCCGATAGGCTCGCCGGGCACGTCGCACAAGATCCGAGCCACGGGGGGTGGCCTCTTTGTCCGACTTCGTCCCGACTCCCGCACGCGCCCGACGCCGGCGCTTATCCGTCGTCCCGACCTTCGCGGCGGCGACCACGCTGGGGGCGCTGGTCCTGGCCGCGCCGCCCGCGCACGCCGCCGACACCGACGTGCCCTGCGACCCGGCCGCGCTGGTCGCCGCGGTGGCCGCGGCAAGCGCCTCCACCGCGCCGGACACGCTGTCCCTGGCGCCCGGCTGCGTCTACACGCTCACCGCACCGGCCGTGCCCGGCGGGCACGAGGGCCTGCCCACGATCAGGGGCACGCTCACGGTCCGCGGCAACGGGGCCACCATCGCCCGCGCCCAGGACGCGCCGCGGTTCCGGCTGATCTCCAACTGGGGCGACCTGACCCTGGAACGGCTCACCCTCACCGGCGGCCACGCACCGGACGGGGTGGGCGTCAACTCCTACGGCGAGGGCAACCCCGGCGAGTCCGGCGGCGCGATCGAGAACTGGGGACCGCTGACCGTCACCGGCAGCGTGCTCACCGGCAACCGGGCCGGCGCGGGCGCGCCGGGCGCGGACGCCACCGCCACCACGAGGGCCGGCCGCGGCGGGCTGGGCGGCTTCGGCGGCGCGATCTCCTCCTACCACTCCTACTCGATCCCGCTGACCATCACCGGCAGCGTGATCACCGACAACGCCACCGGCCCCGGCGGTCGCGGCGGCAACGGCGCCGGGCGCGAGCCGGGCGCGCGGGGCGGCTCGGGCGGCCTCGGCGGCGGCGTGGACGTCACCAGCGGCGCGGTCCTGCGCATCACCGACACCACCATCAGCGGCAACGTGGCCGCGGACGGCGCGGCGGGCGGCTCCGGCGGACCCGACGGCGGTGGCGGCGGGGACGGCGGCAGCGGCGGCACGGGCGGAGGTGTGGCGGTGGCGAGCAGCCAGGGCACGCCGCTGCGCCCGGTCGTCACCGGGAGCAAGATCACCGGCAACCGGGCCGGCCGCGGCGGCGACGGCGGCGTCGCGCACCCGAACGGGTACCTGGGCTGGGCCGGCTTCGGCGGCAGCGGCGGCGGGCTCAGCGTCTTCTACGACACCCTCACCCTCGACGGCACGACCGTCGCCGACAACGACGCGGGCGAGCCCGGCGGCGGCTACTACCCGCTCCCGGCCAAGGGCGGCGGCATCCACACGCTGAGCGGCCGCGTCGCGCTGGTCAACGGCGCCGAGGTGACCGGCAACCGGCCGGACAACTGCTACTCCGTCGCCGACGTCCCCGGCTGCGTCAACGACGGGCCGGCGTTCGCCGCCCGGGGCTTCGGCGACGCGGGCGCGCGGGACCACCGGTCGGTCGAGGACCTGGCCGACGCGGCCCGCGCCGCGTCGGCGCTGTCGCGCTGATCCCGACGGCGTGTCGTGCCGGTCCGGGGGCTGCCCCGGTCGGGCACGGCACGTCACCGCGCGGCCGAACCGTGCGACTCGACCGACAGGTCGCGCCAGTCGGCCCAGGTCCTGAGCCGGTCCGCGTAGGTCTGCTCGATCAGCTCGTGGAAGCCCTGGCCGAACAGCACGCGCAGCGGCGGGTTCTCGGCGTCCACGAGCTTGAGCAGCGCCCGCGCCGCCGCGGCCGGGTCGCCCGCGGGCATGCTCGCCCCGAACCCCGCCATGCGCCGCCGGTGGGCGTCGTAGGCCGGGTTGGGCTCGGCCTGGAAGCCGTTGGCGAGCGGTTCCGGGTTGCGGCCGTCCCGGGTGGCGAACCCGCCGGGCTCGATCACGGTCACCTTGACCCCGAAGTCGGCGACCTCGCGGGCCAAGGCCTCGTTCAGCCCTTCGAGCGCCCACTTGGAGGCGTGGTACGCGCCGCCGAGCGGCATCGCGACGACGCCCGCGACCGACGAGAGCTGGACGATGTGCCCGGAACCCTGCTCGCGCAGGTGGGGCAGCACGGCCTGGACGACCCACACCGCGCCGAACAGGTTGGTCTCCACCTGGTCGCGGAACTGCCGCTCGGTCAGCTCCTCCACCGCCCCGACCTGGGCGTAGCCCGCGTTGTTCACGACCACGTCGAGGCGGCCGAAGTGCTCCTTCGCCCGGGCCACGCACGCGAAGACCGCGTCCCGGTCGGTGACGTCCAGTTCGAGCGGCAGCACGGCGTCGCCGTACGCGCCCACGAGGTCGTCGAAGCCGTCCACCTTCCGGGCGGTCGCGGCGACCCGGTCACCGCGGGACAGGGCGGCCTCCACGAACCGGCGGCCGAGACCGCGCGAGGAACCCGTGACGAACCAGATCTTGCTCACGATGGCGCTTCCGTTCTGTCGCTGTCGGCTGTCGGCCATGAGGCACCGCCGGCCTCCGCCGTGTGACAGCCCGACACCGTGACCTGCGCCACACGCGGGTGGTCAGTCGACGTCCTCGAACTCGACCTGGTACCCGAGCGCGCCGAACATGCCGGTCAGCATCTTGCGGGTGTTGTCGTCGGCCCGCTGCACGAGCCCGGACTCCCGCGCCGCGTCCGCGATCTTCTGCTCCGCCGCCACGTAGAACGGCTGCTGGTCCTGCGTTTCCACCAGCGACGCGAGCCGGTCGAGCAGCCCGCGTTCCTGCGCGAACACGTAGCACCGCTCCTGGTCGAGGTTCGGCTTGTCCAGCGCGGCCCGCGGCAGCGCCAGCCGCACCTTCCGGGCCTCGCCGGAGGCGGTGGTCGGCGACACCCGCAACGCGTCCTCGGCCAGCCCGCCGAAGTCCACGTAGGCGTTCACCGTCCCGGCCGCCACGAACAGCGTCCGCTGCCCGGCCAACGCCGAGGGCACGTACCGGACATCCCGCTCGATGTCGAGCACGACCTGGAACTCGCCCGCCGCGGCGTGGTACTGGCTCAGGTCGCGCAGCGACTGCAAGAGCGCCGGCTGGCTGCGGTCGACGGTGTCGGCGCCGGTGAGGAACCTCGGCACCACCAACACCGCCGCGACCAGCGCCGCGACCGCGACCAGCACCCCCGCCGCCACACCGATGCGCCACCTCATGGCGGCGGGGTACCCGGACCGATCACCGGGGAACCGGCCGGCGGTCACCGTGCGCCACGAGCCGGGGAAGTTGCTCCCCACGGCCGCGCGCACGACCGCCGGGTGTCGTAGCGGCGCACCGGCACGTCCGCCGTGCCGCCCTCCCGCGAAGTCGGGTGGGCCGCGCGTCGTCCCTGGTTGGCCGTCGGGCCGGCCCATGGGGTTCGATGGCGGGGGAGGGAACCCGGGGTGAACGAGGAGAGACCGTGTACGAGACGTTGAAGAAGATCCTCGTCGACACGCTGAAGGTCGCGCCGGAGCAGATCACGCCCGACGCCACGAAGGACGACCTGGACCTGGACTCGCTGGCCTTCGTGGAGCTGTCGATGGTGCTCGGCAAGGAGCACGACCTGCACATCAGCGACGACGAGCTGTTCGACATGGAGACCGTCGGCGACATCGTCGCGCTGATGGAGGAGCGGGCCGGGACGCGGGGGTGAGCGGGCTCGACATCGCGGTCACCGGGATGGGCCTGGTCACGCCCGGCGGCGTCGGCGTGGAGGCCGGGTGGGAGGCCGTGCTGGCGGGTCGCCCGACCGCCGCGCACGACCCGGTGCTGGCGGGCCACGAGGTGACGATCTCGTGCCGCGTCCCCGACTTCGACGCCGACGCGCTGCTGGGCGCGCGGCGCGCGGTCCGGCTCGACCGGTTCGCCCGGCTGGCGCTGGTCGCCGCGCGCGAGGCCGTCGCCGGGGAGGACACCGGGACGTGGGACGCGGCCCGCGTCGGCGTGGTGATGGGCACGTCCGCGGGCGGCGGCGAGACGTTCGAGCGGCAGCACGGCGTGCTGCTCGCCGAGGGGCCGACCGGGGTGTCGCCGCTGCTGCTGCCGATGCACCTGCCGAACATGGTCGCCGGGCAGCTCGCGATGGAGTTCGGCTTCCGGGGCCAGAACCTCGTCGTCTCGACCGCGTGCGCGTCCGGGGCGACCGCGATCGGCGTGGCCTGCGACCTGCTCGCCGCGCGGCGGTGCGACGTGGTGCTGGCGGGCGGGGTGGACGCGCTGCTCACCCCGTTGACCATGGCGGGGTTCGCCCGGATGGGCGCGCTCTCGCGGCGGGCCGACCCGGCGACGGCGTCGCGGCCGTTCGACGCGGACCGGGACGGGTTCGTCGCGGCCGAGGGCGCGGCGGTGCTGGTGCTGCGGCGCGCGGAGGACGCGCGGGCCGACGGGCGGCGGGTCCGGGCGCGGGTCGTCGGGTACGGCGCGTCGGCCGACGCCCACCACATCACCAACCCGCACCCCGAGGGCCGGGGCGTGGTCGCGGCCCTGCGCGCGGCGCTGGCGGACGCGGGCGCGGCCCCCGGCGACGTGCAGCACGTCAACGCGCACGGCACGTCCACGCAGCTCAACGACCTGGTGGAGGGCCGGGTGCTGGCCGAGCTGCTGCCCTCGCGGCCGCTGGTGACCTCGACCAAGGGCGTGACCGGGCACATGATGGGCGCGGCCGGGGCGGCGGAGGCGGTGTTCTCGGTACTGGCCGTGGAGCGGGGCGTGGTGCCGCCGACCGCGAACCTCGACACCCTCGACCCGCGGCTGGACCTCGACGTGGCGACCACCGCCGTGCCGCGCGCGATCGACCTGGCGGTGAGCAACTCGTTCGGGTTCGGCGGCCAGAACGCGGTGCTCGCCATCGCCCGGGCGTGAAGGGGGCACGATGACCTACCGCGGTGCGGCGATCCTCGGCGTGGGCGCGAGCCTGCCGCCCCGGATCGTCACCAACGACGACCTGGCCGCCCGGCTGGACACCTCCGACCAGTGGATCCGGTCGCGCACCGGCATCGGCGCGCGGCGGTGGGTCGAGCCCGGCACGACGACCTCGGACCTGGCCGCGGACGCGGGCGCGCGGGCGCTGCGCTCCGCCGGGACGTCCACTGTGGACGCGGTGATCGTGGCCACGACCACCCCGGACCGGACGTGCCCGGCCGTCGCGCCGGACGTGGCCGCCCGGCTGGGCCTGGTCGGCGTGCCCGCGCACGACGTGGCCGCCGTGTGCACCGGGTTCCTGTACGGCCTGGCGAACGCGGTCGGGCTGATCGCGAGCGGCGCGGCCCGGACGGTGCTGCTGATCGCCGCCGAGACGTTCTCCACCATCCTCGACCCGCACGACCGCGGCACGGCGGTGATCTTCGGCGACGGCGCGGGCGCGGTCGTCGTCGGCGAGGGCGAAGGGGGTATCGGCCCGTGCGTGCTCGGCAGCGACGGCAGGGGCGCGGACCTCATCCAGGTGCCCGCGGGCGAGGACCACTTCAGGATGAGCGGCAAGGAGGTGTTCCGGCACGCGGTGGAGCGGATGTCGGAGGTCGGGCTGGAGGCGCTGGCCCGCGCCGGCCTCGGGCCGGACGACGTCGACCACCTCGCCCCGCACCAGGCGAACCGCCGCATCTGCGACGCGGTCGCGCACCGGCTGGGCATCGACGGGGCGAGGGTGCTGTCGGACCTCGACGCCGTGGGCAACACGGCCGCCGCCTCGATCCCCGTCCTGCTCGCCGACGCCGCCGCGGCCGGTCGGCTGAAGCCGGGCGACCGGGTGCTGACGGTCGCCTTCGGCGGCGGCCTGACCTGGGGCGCGGCCACCCTGGTGTGGCCGGACGCGACGGCCGGCTTCGGCGTGCTGGGCGAGGGCTGACCCGTGCTCGCCGACCCGCGCGTGGAGGTGGTGGAGCGGTCCGGGGACACCGTGGTGGCCCGGGTGGCGGTCGCGGCCGACGACCCCGTGTTCGCGGGCCACTTCCCGGGCCTGCCGGTGCTGCCCGGCCTGTCCGTCGTGGCCCTGGTGGACCGGGTCGCGGCCGTGCCGGGGACGCGGTTGGCCGGCATCGAGTCGGCCCGCTTCGCGCGCCCGGTGTTCCCCGGCGCCGAGCTGACGGTCCGGCTGACCCGTGACGCCGGGCGGTGCGCGGCGGTGGTGAGCGACGCCGAGGGCGTGGTCGCGCGGGTCAGGCTCCGGTACGAGGACGTGGCGTCGTGAGCGACGTCCTGCGGCTGCTGCCGCACCGCTACCCGCTGCTGCTGGTGGACCGCGTGGCGGAGGTGGCGCCGGGGGAGTCGTTGACCGCGCTCAAGGCCGTCACCGCCAACGAACCCTGCTACGCGGACGGTCCCGGCGACTACCCCTCGACGTTGCTGGTCGAGTCGTGGTGCCAGGCGGCGGTGCTGCTGGCGTCCTGGGACCGGCCGCGGCCCGACCGGGTGTTCGTCCTCGGCGCGGTCGCGGACGTGGCGTTCCACCGGCCCGTCACGCCGGGGTGCGTGGTGCGGCACTCGGTGCGCGTCCTGGACGCCCGGGACGACACGGTGGCGCTGACGGGGCGGTCCGAGGTCGACGGGCAGGTGGTGCTGACGGTCGGCCGGGTCGTGACGACCGCCCGCGCCGTCGCCGACCTGCGTGCCTAGACTCGGGACCGTGACCGACGGTGCGCTGCGCTTCGTGCACGCGGGCTTCGGCCCGGACGCCGTGCCGTACGACCGGGGGTACGCCGAGCAGCGGCGGCTGCACGCCGCCCGCGTCGCCGACGAGATCGGCGACGTCTGCGTGCTCCAGGAGCACCTGCCCGTCTACACGGCGGGCAAGCGCACCAGGCCCACCGCCCTGCCGGCCGACGACGTCGCCGTGCTGACCGTGGACCGCGGCGGCGAGATCACCTGGCACGGACCCGGCCAGCTCGTCGGCTACCCCGTGGTGAAGCTGCCGGTGCCGCTCGACTCGGTCGGCCACGTCCGCCGGATCGAGGACGCGCTGATCGGCACGTGCGCCGAGTTCGGCGTCGAGACCGCCCGGCTGGCCGGCCGCAGCGGCGTGTGGGTGCTCGGCGACCGGCCGCCCACGCCGGACGTGCCGCCGTCGGCCGCCCGCGCGCACGGGCAGCACCGCAAGATCGCGGCGATCGGCGTGCGCATCGAGCGGTGCACGAGCCTGCACGGGTTTGGCCTCAACTGCGACCCGGACCTGACCGCGTTCGACCGGATCGTGCCGTGCGGCATCGAGGACGCCGGCGTCACGTCGCTGGCCGCCGAGCTGGGCCGCCCGGTCGCGGTGGCCGAGGTGCTGCCGGTGGTCGAACGCCACCTGACGAGGGTGTTCGCCGGCCTCCGCTGACCGGCGGGCTCACAGGAAGCGGGCCACCGTGCGGGCGATGCCGGCCGCGTCGAGGTCGTGCATGCGCAGGATGTCGCCGCGCGACCCGTGCGGCAGGAAGTCGGCGGGCAGGCCCAGCACCCGCAGCCGGCGGCTCAGCCCGGCGTCCCGCAGCGCCGCCGCCACGGCCTCGCCGACCCCGCCGCGGCGCACGCCGTCCTCGACGCACACCACCACCCGGTGCTCGGCGGCCAGCGCCACCACCGCCGGGTCGACCGGCGTCACCCAGCGCGGGTCGCACACGGTCACGCCGACGCCCTCGCCCGCCAGCGACACGGCGGCGGCCACCCCGTCCGCCGCCAGCACGCCGACCGCCACCAGCAGCACGTCCCGGCGGGACGGGCGGTGCAGCACGTCCACCCCGCCGAGCCGGTCCACCGCGGCGACGTCGCCGCCGAGCGCGCCCTTCGGGAAGCGGACCGCGGTCGGCCCGTCGTCGGCGACCGCCTCGTCCAGCAGCTCGCGCAACCGCGTGCCGTCGCGCGGCGCGGCCACCCGCAGGCCGGGCACGACGCGCAGCAGCGCCAGGTCCCAGGCGCCGTGGTGGCTCGGCCCGTCCTCGCCGGTCACCCCGGCCCGGTCGAGCACCAGCGTGACCGGCAGGCGGTGCAGCGCCACGTCCATCAGCACCTGGTCCACCGCCCGGGTCAGGAACGTCGAGTACACCGCCACCAACGGCCGCAGCCCGCCCATGGCCAGCCCCGCCGCGCACGTCACCGCGTGCTGCTCGGCGATCCCGGTGTCCAGCACCCGGTCGGGGAACGCCTCGGCGAACGCGGTCAGCCCGGTCTGGTGCAGCATGGCCGCGGTCAGGCACACCAGGTCCGGGTGCCGGTCGCCGAGCACCAGCAGGTGCTGCCCGAACACCGACGTCCACCCCGGTCCGCGCGGCGACGACGGCGGGGGCACGGCGTGCAGGCGGTCGACCGGGTCCTGCTCCGCCGGGGGATGGCCCTTGCCCTTCTCGGTCACGCAGTGCACGACCACGGGCCGCCGCAACGCCTTCGCCGCGACCAGCGCCTCCTCCACCCGGCGCACGTCGTGCCCGTCGACCGGGCCGAGGTAGCGCAGCCCGAAGTGGTCGAACACGGTCGCGCCACCGCCCGCGCGCAACGCGGCCAGGTGCCCGCCCACCGCGCCCGCGGTCGGCGCGTAGGACCGGCCGTTGTCGTTGAGCACCACGACCACCGGGTGGTCCACGCCGCCGAGGTTGTTCAACGCCTCCCACGCCATGCCGCCGGTCAGCGCGCCGTCGCCGACGACCGCCACCACGTGCCGGTCGTGCTCGCCGCGCAACCGGGCCGCCCGCGCCAGGCCGTCCGCGTAGGACAGCGCCGTCGACGCGTGCGAGTTCTCCACCAGGTCGTGCGGGGACTCCGCCCGGCACGGGTAGCCGGACAGGCCGCCCTCGCGGCGCAGGTCGGCGAACGCGTCCGCGCGCCCGGTGAGCATCTTGTGCACGTACGACTGGTGGCCGGTGTCGAACACGATTCGGTCCCGCGGCGAGCGGAACACCCGGTGCAGCGCCAAGGTCAGCTCGACCACGCCCAGGTTCGGCCCGAGGTGGCCGCCGGTGCGGGTCACCGCGTCGACCAGGCGGCTCCGCAGCGCGCGGGCCAGGCCGGGCAGCGCGCCCGGCGGCAGCCCGGGCAGGTCGGCGACGCCGGGCGTGGGCGCCCGGACGGTCCTGCGGAAGGTGCCGGTGTCGGTCATCAGGCCGCTCCTGCGGTTCGGTGGCCCTCGCGCGAACCACGGACGAGGCGAAAGTCCTCCACCGCGGGAGTCGGTTCAAGCAGGCCCACGCGAACGGGGACCGCCTGCCACACGGTCGTGTGGGTCGGGCGGGCTACCGTCGATCCGGTGAGGCCGTCGCTGCCGGTGCCGGCCCCCGCCGCTCAGCGCAGGTGGCGGTCGAAGAACGACACCACCTAGGGCGGCTCGCCGCCCCGGTCGGCACGATCGACCCGGCCGTGTCGGTGTCGACCGTGCGCCGGGACGCGTCGATCCGGCGGTCCTCGTGCATCGCCTCGGCGGCGATCGTGCCGCCGAGCCCGTGGCCGTACGCGCCCACCCGGCGCAGGTCCGGCGCGCGGCCGAGACCCGTCGGGAGCGCGCGGCCCCCCGCGTCCGGGTTGCCGCCCGCCGCCAGCACCTCCAGCGCGTCGAGCACCAAATCCACGTCCGCGAGCCGGGCGGCGATCACCGCCGGTCGGTGTGGGGGAACCCGGGCAGCCCGATCGGGCGCGGCCCGCTCGGCAGGTCCACCAGGACCGTCTCGCCGGGGTGGTCGATCGACACCACGACGTACCCGCGGCCCGCCGGCTCCTCGGCCGCGGTGACGCCGAAGGCGCTCGGGTCGACCAGCCCGGGGCCGTGGAGCACGACGGCCAGGACCGCCCCGGACAGCTTCTTGGCGTCGATCATGTTCCCCCCTCCGGTGCGCGCCCGTCCGCGCCGGCGGACGGTCGGCGCTTCCCCCCGAAGCGCTCACGGCACCCGCCCCATCACACCGCGACGGACGCCGGACCGCTCGTCCTTTCGATCCACCCCAACGGCTCTGGTGCGAATTTCTACCAAGTGGTAGAAATTGTGGGAGCGCTTCCACAAGTCAACGCAGACGTCAGGAGCCGGGATGACCAGAACGTCCGTGCAGCTCTACTCGGTCCGCGACGCGTTCGCCGCCGACCCCGTCGACACCCTCCGGCGACTCGCCGCCATCGGCTTCACCCGCGTCGAGCCCTACGGCGTGGTCGAGAACGCCGAGGTGCTCCGCACCGCCCTGCCCGACCACGGCCTCACCGCGCCGACCGCGCACGCCCGGCTCCTGGGGGCCGACCAGCACGCCGTCTTCGCCGCCGCGGCCGAGTGCGGCATCGAGGTCGTCATCGACCCCTACGTGGGCGAGGAGAAGTGGCGCGACCCGGCGGACGTCGCCGCCACCGCCGCCGCGCTGAACGCCGCGGCCGAGGTCGCCGCCGGGCACGGCGTCCGCGTCGGCTACCACAACCACTGGTGGGAGCTGGCGTCCCGGATCGACGGCCGCAGCGCGTTCGAGGTGCTGGCCGACCAACTCGACCCGGAGGTGGTGCTGGAGGTGGACACGTACTGGGCGACGGTCGGCGGCGAGGACGCGCCCGCGCTGCTGCGCCGCCTCGGCGACCGCGTGCACGCGCTCCACGTCAAGGACGGCGGTCTCGCGCGCGACGGGTCGGGACAGGTGCCGGCCGGTCGGGGGCGGGTGCCCGTGGCCGAGGTGCTGGCCGCCGCGCCGGACGCGTTGCGCGTGGTCGAGTTCGACGCCTACGACGGCGACGTGTTCGACGGGATCGCCGCGAGCCGCGCGTTCCTCGCCGAGGTCGAGGCGTGAGCGCGCCGGTCGGCGTCGGGGTCGTCGGCACGGGCGTCATCAGCGACGAGTACCTGCGCAACCTCACCGCCTTCCCGGACCTGCGGGTGCTGGCCGTCGCGGACCTCGACCCGGAGCGGGCCGCGGCGCGGGCGGCCCGGCACGGCGTGCCGCGCGCGTGCCGGGTGGACGAACTGCTCGCCGACCCGGCGATCGAGGTGGTGGTCAACCTGACCGTGCCCGCCGCGCACGTGGACGTCGGCCTGGCCGCGCTGGAGGCGGGCAAGCACGTGTGGTCGGAGAAGCCGCTCGCGCTGGACCGGGCCGGCGCCCGCGCGCTGCTCGACCTGGCCGACCGGCGGGGGCTGCGGGTGGCGTGCGCGCCCGACACCGTGCTCGGCGCGGGGTGGCAGACCGCGCGGCGGGCGGTGGACGCCGGGCTGATCGGCGAGCCGCGCACCGCCCTGGCCCTGTTCCAGACGCCGGGCCCGGAGAGCTGGCACCCCGCGCCGGAGTTCCTGTTCCAGGCGGGCGGCGGGCCGCTGCTCGACATGGGTCCGTACTACCTGACCGGCCTGGTGCACCTGTTCGGCCCGATCCGCCGGGTCACCGCCACCGGCGACCGGGCCCGCGACACCCGGGTGATCGGGTCCGGGCCGAGGGCGGGCGTCGAGTTCCCGGTGACCGTGCAGACCACGGTCACGGCGCTGGTCGAGTTCGCCCGCGGCGGCTCCGCGCAGGCGGTGTTCAGCTTCGACTCGGCGTTGACCCGCGCGGGGGTCGTGGAGGTCTCGGGCACGCTCGGCACCGTGGTGCCGCCCGACCCCAACCGGTTCGACGGCGACACCGCGCTGCACCTGCCCGACGGCGCGCGGACGCTCGCCCCGCAGGGGCACACCGCGTCGCGCGGCACGGGGGTGCTGGACCTGGTCCGGTCGCTGCGGGCCGGCGAGCCCGCCCGCGCGTCCGGCGAGCTGGCCTACCACGTGCTCGACGCCATGCTCGCGATGGAGGAGTCCATCGCGCGGGGGAGCGCGGTGGACGTCGGCAGCACGGTCGAGCCGCCGCCGGCGCTGCCGGTCGACTGGGACCCGCACGCGGTCAGTCCAGCGGCACCGTGAGCAGCGTGCCCAGGTAGAACCGCAGCGAGCCGACCAGGTCCACCTCGTCCGGCGTGGTGAGCCACTGGACCTGGAGGCCGTCCATCAACGCGATGAACGTCAGCGCCGCGGTGGCCGGGTCGACGCCGGGGCGCAGCTCGCCCCGGTCGGCGAGGGCGTGGAACGAGCCGACCACGGCCTCGCGCGCCGCCCGGTAGTGGCGGACGAAGTAGGCGTGCGCCGGGTGGTCGTCGGCGACGGCCTCGGCGGCCAGCCGCGAGTAGAGGTCCACGATGCCGGGGTGGCGGACGTTGTGCTCGGCCAGCGCGAGGAAGTGGCGCAGCACGTCCAGCCCCGGCGCGGCCTTCAACTGCTCGCGCTCGACGTCCTCCGCGTCCCGGCGCTCCAGCACGGCCGCGAGGAGCGCTTCCTTGGTGGGGAAGTAGTACAGCAGCCCCGCGTGCGTGATCCCGGCGCGCTTGGCGATCTCGCGCAGCGAGGAGCCGTGGTACCCCGCTTCGCCGTAGACCGCGACCGCGGCGGTGATGATGTCCTCGCGTCGGATCCGGCCCTTCAGGTAACCGCCGGTCACTGGCCCGCCGTCGTCTCGCGCACGCGGACATCATGCCGCACCGCCCGCGGGCACGACGCGGCGACGGCGCTCGGCCGGGGCGGCGCGGCAGGCCGCCGCACGGCGGCGCACCCGTGCGGCGACACGTCCGCACGCCCGCGCGCCCTCCGCCGATCGGCGGAACGATGTTGACGCACCGTGCACGCCTTTCGGCCCACTTACGGCCATTCGTGCACGACTTTTGTTGGTGACAAGCAAAAGTATTGCCAACTTCGGTTCGTTCTGAACAGAATGGCGCTCGCGTTCCAGCCTGTGAGCTGGACCACAGAACACCGTCCGCGAAGCCCAGCGTTGTGCGAACGAGGAGACAGCGGTGCGACGTCCACGCAGCTCCCCCGGAACCCGACCACGACCCACCCGCCGACCCCGTGCCCTCCCGACCCTCGTCGCCGCCGCCCTCGGCGCGATGACCCTGGTGGCGACGCCCGCGGCGGCGCACCCGGACGGCGAGCACCTCCTCGTCTTCTCCAAGACCGCCGGCTTCCGGCACGACTCGATCCCCGACGGCGTCGCCGCGATCACCGAACTGGGCGCGGCCCACGGCTTCACCGTCGAGGCGACCGAGGACGCGGGCGCGTTCACCGACGCGAACCTGGCCCGGTTCGACGCGGTGGTCTGGCTGTCCACCACCGGCGACGTCCTCGACGACGCCCAGCAGCAGGCGTTCCAGCGGTTCGTGGAGGGCGGGGGCGGTTACGCGGGCGTGCACGCCGCCGCCGACACCGAGTACTCCTGGCCCTGGTACGGCGAGCTGGTCGGCTCCTACTTCAAGTCGCACCCGAACATCCAGCCCGCCGCCGTCGAGGTGGAGGACCACGACCACCCCTCCACCGCGCACCTGCCGGACACCTGGACCCGCACCGACGAGTGGTACAGCTACCGGTCCAACCCCCGCTCGCGGGTCAAGGTGCTGGCCGCGCTGGACGAGTCCAGCTACACGCCCACCGACCCGTCCGGCGACCACCCGATCTCCTGGTGCCACACCCCCGGCCAGGGCCGCTCCTGGTACACGGGCATGGGGCACACCAAGGAGTCCTACGCCGACCCCGCGTTCCGCCAACACCTGCTCGGCGGCCTGCGGTACGCGCTCGGCGTCGCGCCCGCCGACTGCGAACCCGCCGACGCCCCGCCCACCGACGCCGACTTCGACCAGGTCACCCTCGCGCTCGGCGAGGAGAAGACCGGCGAGCCCATCGCGTTGGCCGTGCTGCCGGACCGCAAGGTGGTGCACACCTCGCGCGACGGCCGGGTCTGGCTGACCACGCCGGAGGCCACCACCACGCTCGCCGGCCGCGTGCCCGTCTACAACCACGACGAGGACGGGTTGCAGGGCGTGGCCGTCGACCCCGGCTTCGCCGACAACCGCTGGCTCTACCTGTACTACGCGCCACCGCTCGACACGCCCGCGGGCGACGCGCCGGAGAACGGCGCCGCCGCGGACTTCGCGCGGTTCCGGGGCCACAACCAGCTGTCCCGGTTCAAGCTGACCACCGACGGCGTGCTCGACCTGGCCAGCGAGCAGCGCATCCTCCAGGTGCCCGCCGACCGCGGCCTGTGCTGCCACGCCGGCGGCGAGATCGACTTCGACGCCGCCGGGAACCTGTACCTGTCCACCGGCGACGACACCAACCCGTTCGCCAGCGACGGCTACACCCCGATCGACGAGCGCGCCGACCGCAACCCGGCGTTCGACGCGCAGCGGTCCTCGGCCAACACCGCCGACCTGCGCGGCAAGGTGCTGCGGATCAAGGTCCGGGACGACGGCACCTACACCGTGCCGGACGGCAACCTGTTCCCGCCCGGCACCGACAAGACCCGGCCCGAGATCTACGCCATGGGCTTCCGCAACCCGTTCCGCTTCGCCGTCGACAAGGCCACCGGCTGGATCCACCTCGGCGACTACGGCCCCGACGCCGGCGCCGCCAACCCCGCCCGCGGACCCGGCGGCAGCGTCGAGTTCAACCTGATCAAGGGACCGGGCAACTACGGCTGGCCCTACTGCGTCGGCGACAACACGCCCTACATCGACTACGACTTCGCCACCGGCACCTCCGGCGGGGCCTTCGACTGCGCCGCGCCGAAGAACACCAGCCCCCACAACACCGGGCTGGTGGACCTGCCGCCCGCGCAACGCGCCTGGATCGGCTACGACGGCGGCTCGGTGCCCGAGTTCGGCACCGGCGGCGAGTCGCCCATGGGCGGGCCCACCTACGACTTCGCCCCCGACCTGGACAGCCCGACGAAGTTCCCGGAGTCGTTCGACGGCAAGACCTTCGCCTACGAGTGGGACCGCGGCTGGATCAAGACCATCGACGTCGGCCCGGCCGGCGAACGCGGCGCGATCACGCCGTTCTTCGACTCGATGACGCTCACCCGGCCGATGAACCTGGAGTTCGGCCCGGACGGCTCGCTGTACGTGCTGGACTACGGCAGCGGCTACTTCGGCGGCGCGGCCGACTCGGCGGTCTACCGCATCGACTACACCAGGGGGCGCCACACCCCGATCGCCAAGCTGGCCGCGGACAAGACGTCCGGACCCGCGCCGCTCACCGTGCGGTTCGACCCCGGCGGCACGGCCGACGAGGACGGCGACCCGTTGACCTACGCGTGGGACTTCGACGGCGACGGCGCCACCGACTCCACCACCGCCGGACCGGTCACCCACACCTACACCGCGACCGGCCGGTTCACCGCGAAGCTGTCGGTCACCGACCCCACGGGCCTGGTCGGCTCGGCGAGCGTCGTGGTCACCGTCGGCAACACCGCGCCCGTGGTGGTGCTGAACGCGCCCGCCGACGGCCGGGTGTTCAGCTTCGGCGACCAGGTGCCGTTCTCGGTGACCGTCACCGACCCGGAGGACGGGCAGGTCGACTGCGCCAAGGTGACCGTGGAGTACATCCTCGGCCACGACAGCCACGGCCACCCGCTCAGCCGCGCCACCGGGTGCGAGGGCGTCATCGCCACGCCGTCCGACGGCGGGCACGGCATGGAGGCCAACATCTTCGGCGTCATCAACGCCTCCTACACCGACGGCGGCGGCGCGCCCGGCGCGCCCGCGCTCACCGGCGAGGCCGAGGTCGTGCTGCAACCCAAGCACAAGCAGGCCGAGTTCTTCACCGCCATGCAGGGCGTGCAGGTGGTCGAGAACGGCTCCGCCGAGGGCGACAAGCGCGTCGGCTACCTCGACAACGGCGACTGGATCGCGTTCGACCCGGTCAACCTCGGCGGCGTCACGGCGATCGGCTACCGCGTGTCCTCCGGCGGCAACGGCGGTGCGATCGAGGTGCGCGTGGACTCCCCGACCGGTCCGCTGGTGCAGCGCGCGCCGGTGCCGTCCACGGGCGGCTGGGACAACTACGTGGAACTGGCGCCCTCGCCGATCACCGACCCGGGCGGCACGCACCGGCTGTTCCTGGTGTTCACCGGCTCCGGGAGCCTGTTCGACGTGGACGCGATCCGGTTCACCACCGGCACGCCCCCGCCCACCTGGGAACCGGTGCGGCACACGCCCGCCGAGTCGCACACCGCCCAACGCGGCACCACGGTCATCCGGGTCGCGGAGGCGCAGGGCGGCAGCCAGGTCGGCAACATCCACGACCGCGACTGGATCGCGTTCGACGACGTCTCGCTGGCCGGCGTGACCGGCATCGGCTACCGGGTCTCCTCCGCCACGGCGGGCGGCACGATCGAGGCGCGCCTCGACTCGCCGACCGGTCCGCTGGTGCTCAGCACCCGCGTCGCCGGCACCGGCGGCTGGCGCTCCTACGCCGACCTGCCGCCGTCGTCGGTCACCGACCCGGGCGGCACGCACCGGCTGTACTTCGTGTTCCGCGGCGGGCGCGGCGCGTTGCTCGACCTGGACACGATCACGTTCCGCGGTCCGGGCACGGTCAAGGCCGTCGACGTGCCCGCGGAGGCGTTGACCGCGCAGCAGGGCGTCGCGGTGTACGACCGGGAGACCGCCCAGGGCGGCAAGCGGGTCGGCGAGATCCACGACGGCGACTGGGTGTCGTACGCGGCGGTGGACCTGTCGCGGACCGCCGGCCTCGGCTACCGGGTGTCGTCCGCGGGCGTCGGCGGCACGATCGAGGCGCACGCCGACTCGCCGACCGGTCCGCTGGTGCACGAGCCGGTGGCCGTGCCGGTCACCGGGAGCTGGGACCTCTACCTCGACCTGGCGCCCCAGCAGGTCGGCCTGACCGGCGTGCGCGACCTGTACCTGGTGTTCAAGGGCGCGGCCGACCGCCCGCTGTTCGACGTCGACACCGTCAGGCACCTGCGCTACCGGCCGCTCGGCCCCGCCTGCCCGCCGGCCGGGCTCGAACCCGGCTACCGCAGCCTCTACGACGGGACGGGCACGGACGGGTGGCGCCAGGCCGGCCCCGGCCGGTTCGTCGAGGACGACTGCGCGCTGCGCACCGAGGGCGGCATGGGGCTGCTCTGGTTCGAGGAGGAGTTCTCGGCCTACCGCCTCAAGTTCGACTGGAAGGTCGCGGGCGACGACAACTCCGGCCTGTTCGTCGGCTTCCCCGATCCCGGCGCGGACCCGTGGGTGGCCGTGAACCAGGGCTACGAGGTGCAGATCGACGCCACGGACGCGCCGGACCGCACCACGGGCGCGATCTACTCGTTCCAGTCGGCCGACCTGCCCGTGCGCGACGCGGTGCTCAAACCGCCGGGCGAGTGGAACACCTACGAGATCGTGGTGTCCGGCCAACGCCTCCGCGTCTTCCTCAACGGCGCGCTGGTGAACGACTTCACCAACACCGACCCCGCGCGCGACCTCACCCGCGGGCACATCGGCCTGCAGAACCACGGCGACGGCGACGACGTGTGGTTCCGCAACATCCGCGTCAAGGAGCTGTCCCGATGACCGAGGAGTCACCCATGCCGTCCCGCCGCACGTTCCTCAGCACCGCCCTCGCCGCCGGCGCGGCCGCCGCCCTGCCCGCCACCGCGTCGGCCACCGGGGCGGGTCCCGGCCGACCGCGTCGCCGGGTGCCCCGGGAGTCGATCAGCATCCAGCTCTACACGCTGCGCGACCTCATCGGCGACGAGCCCGAGCCCGTGCTGTCCGCGCTGGCCGACATCGGCTACCGGAAGGTCGAGCTGGCCGGCACGTACGGGCGCAGCGCCGCCGAGTTCGCCGCCGTGCTGCGGCGGTGCGGGCTCCGCGCCACGTCCAGCCACGTCGGCATCGACGGCGACCTCGACCAGGTCATCGCCGACGCGCGCACCCTCGGCAACAAGTACGTCGTGGTGCCGTGGGTGAATTACGGGACGCTGGCCGAGTGGCGGGCGTTCACCGCCCGGCTGGAGGCGGCGGGGGACAGGCTGCGGCGGGCCGGGCTCAACCTCGGCTACCACAACCACGCGCACGAGTTCGCGCGCGTGGAGGGCGTCCGGCCGTTCGACGTGATCACGTCCGGGACGACCCGTCGCAACGTGCACCTGGAGCTGGACCTGTACTGGGCCGTGACCGGCGGCGTGGACCCCGTCGAGGTGTACCGGTCGCAGTTCCCGCGGGTGCGGCAGTTCCACGTGAAGGACCGCGCGGCCGACGGGTCGTTCGCCGACCTCGGCACGGGCACGATCGACTTCGCGGCGATCTTCCGCGCCGCGGACGTCACCGAGTACATCGTGGAGAACGACCAGCCGCGCGACGCCCTCACCACCGCCCGCGTCGGTTACGAGTACCTGACCAACCTGCGGTTCTGACCGACCGGGGGGGGGGGCGGCCGCCCGGGCCCCCCCCCGCCCCCGCCCCCCCCCCCCACCGCGGGGGGGGGGGGGGGGCGCCGCCCCCCCCCCCCCCCCCCCGA
>NZ_JBHYXZ010000156.1:0-19681 GCF_042752395.1 Actinosynnema sp. NPDC059335
GACTGTGGCAGTCACCCGGCCCTCGGCCTGTGGAGGCTCGGTGGGGCTCCGCCGGGAGCCCCGCGCCGATCACACGTCGTAGTACAGCGCGAACTCGTAGGGGTTCGGGCGCAGGCGCAGCGGGTCGATTTCCTGCTCACGCTTGAACGAGATCCAGGTGTCGATGACGTCCGGCGTGAAGACGCCGCCCTCCAGCAGGAACTCGTGGTCCGCCTCGAGGTTGTCCAGCACCGCGTCCAGGGACGCCGGCACCTGCTTGACGTCGCGGGCCTCCTCGGGCGGCAGCTCGTAGAGGTCCTTGTCGATCGGGGCCGGCGGCTCGATCTTGTTCTTCACGCCGTCCAGGCCGGCCATCACCATGGCTGAGAACGCCAGGTACGGGTTGCCCGACGAGTCGGGGCAGCGGAACTCGATGCGCTTGGCCTTCGGGTTGTTGCCGGTGATCGGGATGCGCACGCACGCCGAGCGGTTGCGCTGGGAGTAGACCAGCGACACCGGGGCCTCGTAGCCCGGCACGAGGCGGTGGTAGGAGTTCACCGTCGGGTTGGTGAACGCCAGCAGCGACGGCGCGTGGTGCAGGATGCCGCCGATGTAGTGGCGCGCCGTGTCCGACAGGCCCGCGTAGCCGGACTCGTCGTGGAACAGCGGCTGGCCGTCCTTCCACAGCGACTGGTGGGTGTGCATGCCCGAGCCGTTGTCGCCGAACAGCGGCTTCGGCATGAAGGTCACGGTCTTGCCGGCCTGCCACGCGGTGTTCTTGATGATGTACTTGAACAGCATCAGGTCGTCCGCGGCGTGCAGCAGCGTGTTGAACTTGTAGTTGATCTCGGCCTGGCCGCCGGTGCCCACCTCGTGGTGCGCGCGCTCGACCGTGAAGCCGTTGGCCTCCATGTTGAGGACCATCTTGTCGCGCAGGTCGGCGTAGTGGTCGGTCGGCGTGACGGGGAAGTAGCCGCCCTTGTACTTGACCTTGTAGCCGCGGTTGCCGCCCTCTTCCTCGCGGCCGGTGTTCCACCAGCCGGAGATCGCGTCGATCTCGTGGAAGGAGGCGTTCGCGGTGGTGTCGAAGCGCACGGAGTCGAAGATGTAGAACTCCGCCTCGGCGCCGAAGTACGCGGTGTCCGCGATGCCCGACTCGGTGATGTACTGCTCGGCCTTGCGCGCGATGTTGCGCGGGTCGCGGCTGTACGCCTCACGCGTGAACGGGTCGTGCACGAAGAAGTTGACGATCAGCGTCTTCTCGATCCGGAACGGGTCGAGGCGCGCGGTGTAGAGGTCGGGCAGCAGCAGCATGTCCGACTCGTGGATCGACTGGAAACCCCGGACCGAGGAGCCGTCGAACGCGAGGCCCTCGGCGATCGCGTCGGCGTCGAACGCGGAGGCGGGGAGCGTGAAGTGCTGCATCACGCCGGGCAGGTCGCTGAAGCGGACGTCGATGAACTTCACGCCCTCGTCGGAGATGAACTTCAGGACCTCGTCGGGATTCTTGAACACCCTCGTCGACTCCTCTGCTGCGGTGGGGGCGTGGTTGTACGCCGCTGCGTGGTGCGGCCTGCCATCGTGGCGAAACTAAGACCGCGGTGTTGCCCAGCCATCACCCGCGTGTTTCGCCAGTGTTAACGGGCGGCTCAGGTAGGGCAACCCGACCGCCGCTCCTCACCCGCTGAGCACGGCCTTACTCTGGTGGGGTGAGCAAGTGGACCGGTTCGTGGCTGTCAGGACCCCGCTCGGCGCTGGAGCCCGGCGCCGACTCCGGCGACGGTACCGGTCAGCGGTGGCGGGGTGAACGCCTCGGCCTGCCCCGGTCCGGTCCCGGCTCGGTCGCGTCCACGGGCCGCCGCGCGATCGCCATCCTGGTGGACTTCGCCCTCTCCGGCGGCGTGGCGGGCCTGTTCACCATGCCCGAGCTGCCGCGGAACTGGAGCCTGCTCGCCTGGTTCGCCATCACCGTCATCGCGGTCGGCTTCTTCGGCTTCACCCCTGGTCACGCGCTGTTCGGCCTGCGGGTCGCCCGGCTGGACGGCGCGGGCACGGTCGGTCTGCCGCGCGCCGCGCTGCGCACGGCGCTGATCTTCCCCATCATCCCGGCCGTGGTGTGGGACGCCGACGGCAGGGGCCTGCACGACAAGGCGGCGGGCACGGTGGTCATCCGGGTCCGCTGACCGCGACCGGCGGCCCACCGGCGCGCACAACTGCGGCAGGCCCGCCCCGGACGTGCGCCGGAACGGGCCTGAACTGCGGAGACGTTCGCGTCAGCGGCGACGCATGGCGCGCTGCACGTTGCGCATCTTGGCACCCTGGGGCATCGGGCCCTTCGGCAGCGCCGCGCCCCGGCTGGCGAGCGCGGCCAGGCGGTTGTCGATCGTGTCGACCTGAGCGGTCGAGATGTTGCGGGGCAGCTTCATGAGGTGGCTCTGGAGCTTGCGCAGCGGCACCTGGCCCTCCTCGCCGCCCACGATGACGTCGTAGATCGGCGTCTCGCCGATGACCCGCGCCACCCGCTTCTTCTCCTGCGCGAGCAGGTTCTTCACCCGGTGCGGCGCGCCCTCGGCGACCAGCACGACACCGGGCCTGCCGAGCACCCGGTGCACCATGTCGCCGCTCGTCGTGCCCGCCACCGTCTTGGTGACCCGCCACTTGCCGCGCAGGTTGTCCAGCGCCCACGCCGCCGCGCCGGGCTGGCCGTCGGCCTTCGCGTAGACGGTGCGCTGCACCCGGCGGCCGAACACGATGACCGCGAGCAACGCGCCCACCGCGATGCCCATGGGCAGCAGCACCCACTGCATGTCCCAGATGAGGCCGATCAGGAACGCCGCGGCCGTCGCGCCCAGCAGGCACGCCAACATCAGCGGCACGAGCGCCTTGTCCTCGCGGCGCTGCATCTTGAACGCCTCGAAGATCTGGCTGCGCTTCGCCTTCGATGCCGCGCGCCGCGCCTTCGCCGCTTCCTTGGAGGCCGCCTTGGCAGCCGCCTTGTCCTGCTTACCAGCCATACCGACCAGGATACGGCGCGCCGTGTCGCCCCATGACGGGAGTACGTGCTGTGCTCTGCGAGGATGCAGCGCATGGACCGGCTGCTGGAGGGACTGGACCCGGAACAGCGTGCCGCCGTGGAGGCTCCGCGCGGCCCGGTGTGCGTGCTCGCGGGCGCCGGCACCGGCAAGACCCGCACCATCACGCACCGCATCGCCCACCTGGTCCAACGCGGGCACGTCTCCGCAGGTCAGGTCCTCGCCGTCACGTTCACCGCGCGGGCCGCGGGCGAGATGCGGACCCGGCTGCGGGCGCTGGGCGTGCACGGCGCGCAGGCCCGCACCTTCCACGCCGCCGCGCTGCGCCAGCTCCGCTACTTCTGGCCGCGGGTCGTCGGCGGCGAGCAGTGGCAGCTCATCGACCGCAACAAGCTGCGGCTGGTCGCGCAGGCCGCGAACCGGGCCGGGCTGCCCACCGAGTCGGACTCGCTGCGCGACCTCGCGGGCGAGATCGAGTGGGCCAAGGCGTCGCTCGTCGCGCCGGACGACTACCCGAACGCCGCCGGCCGCACCAGCCGCGACACGCCCGCGCCCGCCGAGCAGGTCGCGCAGGTCTACCGGACCTACGAGGAGCTGAAGAACCAGGCCCAGCTCCTCGACTTCGACGACCTCCTGCTGCACACCGCGGCGGCGCTGGAGGAGCACGGCGACGTCGCCGAGGAGTTCCGCGACCGCTACCGCTGCTTCGTGGTGGACGAGTACCAGGACGTCACGCCGTTGCAGCAGCGCGTGCTGGACGCGTGGCTGGGCCCGCGCGACGACCTCACCGTGGTCGGGGACGCCAACCAGACCATCTACTCGTTCGCGGGCGCCTCGCCGCGGCCGCTGCTGGACTTCCCGCGCCGGTTCCCCGAGGCCGTCGTGGTGCGGCTGGAGCGGGACTACCGGTCGACGCCGCAGGTCGTCGCCCTGGCCAACGAGGTGATCAAGTGGGCGCGCGGCCGGCCGGCCGGGTCGCGGCTGCGGCTGATCGGCCAGCGCCCGGACGGGCCGAAGCCGACGTTCACCGAGTTCGACGACGAGTCGCTGGAGGCGGCGGCGGTCGCGCGGCGGGTGAAGGCGCTGCTGGACGACGGCGTGGCGGCCAGCGAGATCGCGATCCTGTACCGGGTCAACGCCCAGTCGGAGGTGTTCGAGCAGGCGTTGGCCGAGGTCGGCGTGCCCTACCAGGTGCGCGGTGGCGAGCGGTTCTTCCAGCGGGCCGAGGTGCGGCAGGCCATGGTGGCGCTGCGGTCGGCGGCGGCGCACGAGCCGACCGGCGAGCTGCCGAAGGTGGTGCGCGAGGTGCTGGCCGGCATCGGCCTGACCGACGAGCCGCCCGCCGGCGGGACGGCCCGGGAGAAGTGGGAGTCGCTGCTCGCCCTGGTCGAGCTGGCCGAGGAGCTGGTCGGCGCGGTGGAGGGGGCGGACCTGCCGAAGTTCGTCGCCGAGCTGGAGTTGCGGGCCGAGGCGCAGCACCCGCCGACCGTGGAGGGCGTGACGCTCGCGTCCCTGCACGCGGCGAAGGGCCTGGAGTGGGACGCGGTGTTCCTGGTCGGCCTGGTCGAGGGCACGTTGCCGATCCAGCACGCCGACGGTGACGACGCGGCGGTCGAGGAGGAGCGCCGGCTGCTCTACGTGGGCGTGACGCGCGCCCGGGAGCACCTGTGGCTGTCGTGGGCGTTGGCTCGGGCCGCCGGCGGGCGGCGGTACCGGCGGCGCAGCCGGTTCCTGTACGGGTTGGTGCCCGAGGACCACCCGGCGTCGCGCACGGCCAAGCGCGAGCCGCTGCAGAAGCGGCCGAAGCCGCTGTGCCGGGTGTGCGGGTCGGCGCTGGTGGACGCGCGGGCGATCAAGCTCAGCCGGTGCGCCTCGTGCCCGTCCGACCTGGACGAGGAGCTGCTGACCAGGCTGCGGGCGTGGCGGGCGGACCGGGCGCGCGAGCTGAAGGTGCCCGCTTACGTGGTGTTCACCGACGCGACGCTGGTCGCGATCGCCGAGCAGCGGCCGGAGGACGTCGCCGGGCTCGTGTCGATCTCGGGCATCGGCGCGGCCAAGCTGGACCGCTACGGCGACGACGTGCTGGCGCTCGTGCGCGGCGGTCGCTGACCGCGCCCCTCCCGATCTGCGCCCTTCGCCCGGCCTCACGGTCCGCGCCCTCACGGTCCGCGCCTTTGAGGTTCGCGCCCCTCGGCCGCGGCGATCTCAAGCGCAGCCATCGCCGCGATGGGGGTGCCGGTCGTGGTCGCGCTCGTTGGCGGGCGCTCGTCGTCAGGCGCTCGTGAGCGGGCGTTGGTCGGCGGGCGTTCGTCGTCGGGAGGCCGCTTTCGCGGCGGTCGTTGTCGGGCGGTCGTTGTCGGGGGCTTGTTGGCGGGGGCGTGGTCGGCCTGTGCGCTGTCGGCCGTCGCTGTGGGGCGGTCGTCGGGGCGGCTGTGTGGCGGTCGCCCGGCGGCCGGTCGGCTGATCGTCGTCACGACCCGCCGTCGGGCGGCACCGTCCGTCCGAGTGGTCGCACGCTGGCGCTCTGTGCAGGGCAAACGCACGAGTTTCACTCAATCGACAGGTATTTGGAAAAACCTGTTGCACGCGTCGTGCGCGGGGTCATAACCTGCTGAGGCCGGGCGCGGGAGCGCCCGCTGGGGATCAAGAGTTGGCAGTCGAGTCTGAGGACACCCGAGGAGGTGACCGGTCGTGAACACTCCGATGTGCTTCGAGACGCCCGGTTACCTGATGACCGGGGTGCCTTCGGTCGCAGGCGCCACTCACGTCGCGGGGGAGAAGTCTGCCCGCGATCGCCACGCCCTCAAGCGGGGTGGCGAGCGAGTTCAGCTGATTCAGGTGCCGGCGCCGTACGCGCCGACCGTTGTCCCGACTCAGAACGTTGCGCCGTCCGCGCACGAGCGAAGTACCTGACCACCTCGTAGTCAGGCCCCTTAGCTCACGAAGGCCGCGGACCCGTAACCGGATCCGCGGCCTTCGTGCTGTCCGAACCCGTTTCACCGCACCACCGATCGAACACTGTTCGCACGTCAAACCCCATGCAAGACCCTGTGACAGGAGTCCACCTGATGTTGTCCGCGACCGTCCCCATAAGCGGGGCGTTGTCCACCGAGCCGGAGTTCGCCGGAGCGGGTGTCGCTTCCTTGATCGACACCGCGCCCGACGCCGGTTTGGAACTTCCTTGCCGCACCAACAACCCTGACCTGTGGTTCGCCGACGCGCCGGCGGAGCTGGAGGAGGCGAAGCGGTTCTGCGCCACCTGCCCGGTCATCGCCGAGTGCCTGGCCGGTGCGCTCGCCCGCCACGAGCCCTGGGGGGTCTGGGGTGGCGAGATCTTCGAGCGCGGCGCCGTGATCGCGCGCAAGCGTCCCCGTGGACGCCCGCGCAAGGACGCGGCACCCGTTGTTCCCGCGGCACCCGCCGCGACCACCGTCCGGGGGGCTGACGACCAGGAGGCCGCCGCGTGACCACGTACCGATCCACCGCAGACGAAGCCATGCTCATCCACGTCAACCCCCGGGGGAACCCCATGTTGCTCGAAGAAAATCTCGCCAGATCCCGAATGCATGACGCGGAGATATTCGCGCGACAGCATCGGCTGGCCCACCGGCTCGTCGTCGCCCGCAGGTGGCGTCGGCTCGCCGGTTGGGCCCAGCGCAGGGCCCAGCTGACGGCCGCCCGCGCGCTCTGATGCAGGCACCGGCCCGCTCCTCCGCCCCATGGCGGAGGGGCGGGCCTCGCCGTGCGCGGGGGAGCGGACGGCCGCGAGCCCCGTCCCCCGCGAGCCCCATCCCCTCGCCCCATCCCCGCGCCCCGGCCGGCGGGTTCCGCCGTGCGCGGAGGGGCGGACGGCCGCGAGCCCTCGTGTCCCGTCCACCGACCGGCGGGGCTCGCCGAGCTCCGGCCGGCGGGGCTCGCCGTGCGCGGTGGCGCGGCCCTCGCCGAGGTGACACGGCGGGCCTGTCGTGTGCGGACGGGCGATCCTCCCCGCAGCGACGAGCGCGTCTCGCCGCGAGCGGAGGCGCGTCGTGGCGGGCCTGCACTGTGCGAACGGGCGCGCCTCCCCGTGGTGACCGGGCGGGTCTCGTGACGGCGTGGAGGAGTGGGCCTCGGGGCCTGCTTCGGCGTGCGTGGCGTCGGCGGGCGGTGTGGTGGGCGCGGTCGTCGCGTCGGGTATTGGGTGGGAGCGGTCGGCCGGCGTGAGTACGGTGCCCGTGTGGCAGCTCACTCCCATCACCATGCCCACTCCCACACTCACGACGGGATCGACTGGTCGTCCCGGTTGAGCTTCCTGCGCCAGGCCGACGAGCTGGACGCCGAGGCACGGCGCGTGGTCGCGCGCAGACTCGTCCGCGAGCTGCCCGACCAGCCGACGGTGCTGGACGTCGGGTGCGGCGCGGGCGGGATGAGCGTGGCGCTGGTCGAGGCGCTGTCCGCTCGCGGCGGCGGCACCGTCGTGCTGGTCGACGCCACGCCCGAGCTGCTGGACGCCGCCACGACCGCCGCCCGGTCGGCCGCCAACTACGAAGCGGACACGACGACCGCGACCGTGCGCGTCCGGCCCGTGCTGGCCGACGTCGCCACCGAGCGACCGGTGGAGATCGTCGGGGCCGCGCAGTTGGTGTGGGCGTCGAACGTGGTGCATCACCTCCCTGATCAGCGTGCGGCGGTGGTGGGGTTGGTCGAGGCGGTCGCCTCGGGCGGGTGGCTGGCGCTCGCCGAGGGTGGGCTGAGCGGCAAGTTCCTGCCGTTCGACCTGGGGATCGGCGAACCGGGGTTGCAGGACCGGCTGGCCGCCGCGCGGGCGCAGTGGTTCGTGCGGATGCGGGAGAACACGGCGGGTTCCGTGCGCTTGGCGGGCGGCTGGAACCTCGCGCTCTCCGAGGCGGGGTTGGTGGACGTGACGGCGTTCAGCTACCTGGTCGACCACCCCGCGCCGCCCAAGCAGGCGGTGCGCGACTGGGCGGTGAACCAGTTGAGGTGGTACGAGGAGGTCGCCGGCGACCTGCTGCACCCGGCGGACCGGCGCACCGTCCGGCGGCTGCTCGATCCACAGGACTCCTCCTTCCTCGGGTTGCGCGACGACGTGTTCCTGTTGACGGCCAACACCGTGTACCTGGGGCGCAAGCCGTGACGCCCGCGTGCGCCCGTTGTGGTCGGACGAGGTCGTCGGTGACCGACCCGACCCAGCTCTTGGCCTGGGTGCGGGAGCGGGAGCGCGGGGTCGAGCAGTGGTTGTGCCACGTGTGCGCGCGGGCGCACGTGCGGGACATCGAGGGCAAGCTGCCGTCCGACTACTGGGCCGACTGAGGTCCGATCGGGCCGTTGCGGAGGACGACGGAGCCGCCGGCGGTCGGGTGGAGCTGTCGCCCAGGTCGGCCGGGTGGTCGGTGGCGTTCGCCGAGGCGGTTAGCGCGGGTGCGTGGCCGGCCGCACCCGACGTCGCCCCGGCAGGTCGACACCCGGTCCCCGAAGTCCCGGCGCGACTTGGCCGCGTCGCTGCGCGCCACTCGGCATCGTCGCGCCCGCCACCCGTCGGCGTCGGCCCAACGCCGACGACGACGCGGAACTGGCCACCCTGCGGCGGGCGTTGCGCGCACACCCGTGCCACGCCTGCGAGAAGCGCGAGGAGCACGCCCGCTGGGAGGCGAGCGCCACCACCGGCCGCTCGCCGAGACCGAGCAGGTGGAGCGCAAGGTCGCCGCCACCACCCACTCGCCGGCGGCATCCGATGTCGGGGGTGCGGGTCGATGCCGACGGCGACGTCGATCAACTGCCGCCTGCTCCGCTTCGCGGACGACCCGGCCTGCGCCCGACCGGTGACCGCGGTTGCGGCAGCGTCCACTGCGCGCCGCCCGGATCGGCCGGGCCGGCGGTGGCATTGGTGGGGGTGGGAGTAGCGCTCGCTGGTAGCGGTCGAGTCCCTGGTTGTCGTGCGTGGTGCGGTTGCCTCGGCAGGTGGAATGTGTGGGGCGTGGCGGTGGTCGTGCGCCGGGGTCGCCGGTGTTTGTTCGAGGCGCGCGTCGGTGCGGATGCCGAGCGGTTGCCGGCTGTGGTGAGGGTCGCTGGCTGTGGTGGGCCGGGACCTGGCGGGCGGGTAGGCGTGGTTCGAGGTGTTCGCTGAGGTGAGGCGCGGCCGGCGGGTGGGCGGTGGTGTGCGCTGGTCTGCGCTGGTCAGTGGAGCAGGGCGGTCAGGAGGGAGAGCGCGCGGCGGGGGGTGGCGGTGCCCCGTTGGCTGCCCGCGTCGAGTTCCGCGGCCAGGGCGGGGACGGTGCACAGGCCCGAGCGGATGGCGGTGGCCAGCAGGTGGTGTTGGCGCAGGGGGTCCTGTTCCTGGCGGGCGGCGTCCAGGGTGGCGCGGGCCGGTTCTGCCAGGGGCAGGCCGTGGCGGGACACGACCTGGGGTGGTCTCGTGGTGCGCTCCAGCAGCACGTGGTCGGTGCACGAGCGGCGGGTGGTGGACGGTTGGAGCAGGTGGATGCGGGGTGGCGGGGGCAGGTCGCGCAGGCCGTGGGCGTGCAGGGCGTCCACGCCGGTGACCACGGCCTCCGGGCCCGCGTAGGCCACGGCGGCACGCAGGCGTTCAGCCCTGGTCGGCGGGGCGGAGCCGAGCAGCAGCACGCCCGGCAGGAGGCGCTGCCACGGCCCGCCCGGGCGGCACTTGAGGTCGATGACGTAGCCGGGGACGCCGGCGGCCTTCAGGTCCTTGGTCTTGATCACGTGGGTCATGGGGTTGATCCTCCGGGGATCCGGGGGAGTGGGCCATGGCCGGTTCGGGATCTGTGGATAAGTGGATGGCCTGTGGACAACTCAGTCGTCGAAGCCCGGCTGCCACCGGGCGACGATAGCCCTGGCCTGCACGTTCGCGTCGAGCTGGCAGAGGATGCCCGTCGCGCCCAGCGTCACCCTGTGGATAAGTAGGTACTGCGGGGGCAGGTTCAGGGACCGCCCCGTCTGCGAGTCGGGGCTCCGGAGGTCGCCCACCCGCTCCGCCTGCTTCTGCAGCCACCGGCGGGTGAAGTGGAACGTCTCCGTCCGCAGCGGCTCCACGAACGGCGCCAGGTAGCTCAGCACGTCCTCCGCGTGCAGCTCGGTCCCCGGCCGGATGAACCGCTCCGACCGCAGCAGCTCGACCAGGTCCTCCGACCGGCCGTCCAGCGCCAGCCTGGTCATCAGCCCGAGCGTCTTGGGCAGCCCGTCGGGCAGCCGCGCGACCGCGCCGAAGTCCAGCACGCGCAACCGGCCGTCCGCGCCGAGCATGAAGTTGCCGGGGTGCGGGTCGGCGTGCAGCAGCCCCGACCGGCTCGGCGCGGAGAAGTGGAACTCCGACAGCAGCTGCCCGGCCAGGTCGCGCTCCTCGCGCCCACCCTCGCGGATGATCTCCGACAGCGGCGTGCCGCCGGTCCACTCCGTGACCATCACCTTCGGCGAGCTGGCCACCACCCGCGGCACGAGGACGCGGTCGTCGCCGTCGAACGCCTTGGCGAAGACCCGCTGGCTGGCCGCCTCCGTCCGGTAGTCCAGCTCCTCCAGGTACCGGTCCCGCAGCTCCTCCAGCAGCGGCTTGACCTCGGCCCCCGGCATGATCGCCTGCAACACCCGGCTGAACCGCAGCAACGTGGCCAGGTCGCTGCGCAACGCCTCGTCCGCGCCCGGGTACTGCACCTTCACCGCCACGTCGCGGCCGTCGTGCCACACCGCCCGGTGCACCTGCCCGATGCTCGCCGACGCGGCGGGCGCGTCGTCGAACGACGCGAACCGCTTCACCCACCCCGCGCCCAACTGCTCGGCCAGCACCCGGTGCACGGTGCGCGCCGGCATCGGCGGCGCGGCCGTCTGCAGCTTGGTCAGCGCCTCGCGGTACGGCTCGGCCAGCTCGTCCGGCACCGCCGCCTCGAACACGCTCAGCGCCTGCCCGAACTTCATGGCACCGCCCTTGAGCTGCCCGAGCACCGCGAACACCTGCTCCGCGGTCTTCGCCGACACCTCGGCGCTGACCTCCTCGGAGCTGCGGCCTGCCAGGCGCTTGCCCCAGCCGCCCACCACCCGGCCCGCCACCCCGAGCGGGAGGCTGGCCAGCTTGGCGGTGCGCTGCACGGCCTTGCGCGGGATCTCGCTCACCCGGTGATCCTCCTCCGGCCCGTCCCGGGGTGGCAGTGGTTCACCACCCCTGTCACAAAACCTACACAGCTCCGCCTGAGGGTCGGTCACGTCGCGGAACGGCACTCGCACCGCGGGTGGACCGGCGCGATCCGGTGCTCGACCACCCCGGCGAACGCGTCGACCTCCAGCGTCGCGTCCCAGGTCGGCGGCCTGGTCGCGGCCGGCTCCGCGCGGTCCAGGGCCAGCAGCGCCTGCCCGACGGCCACCCCGGCGGTCGCGGTGACCGTGGCCAGGTCGGCGTGCTGGGCGCGGTCCACGAGCTGCGCGGCGATCATCGGCCACGCCGGGTCCGCGTCGGCCTGGTGCCGGTCCGCGCACCTCAGGCAGCTGCTGCGCCCCGGCACGACCAGCGGGCCCACCACGCCCAGGCCCTCCCGGACCCGCACGGCCAGGTGCGGCGTGCCGTCCGAGACCAGCCGGTGCAGCAGCTCCGGGGCGGGCACCAGCGCGTCGGCCAGCACCACCAGGTCCGCGGCCCTCCCCACCGGCCGCACGTTCCCGCACACCCGCCGCACGGCGTCCAGCGCCGCCTCCGCGCGCGGCCGGCCGACGTCCGCCTCGACGTACCCGGACCCGGTGTCCTCCGGCCCCACGCGACCCCGCGCGATCACCCGAACGTGTGCCACCCCGGACGCCGCCAGGAGCGCCGCGACGGTCACCGCCAGCCGCCCCTCCCCGTGCACGACGACCGACCGAGCGGCGCGGTCGGCGGGCAGCCCGGTGGCGGGGCGGCCGGTGCGCAGCGCCCACCCGGTCGCCTCGGCGGCCAGCCGGGGGTGCGGCACGGGCACGGCCTCCTCGACCAGCCCGGCCTGGGCCAGGCCGTGCAGCACGCCGACGAACTCGGCCGGCTGGCGACCGTGACCGGAGAGCTGTTCGCGCAGGTCGGAGAGGGTGTGACGGCCGTTGAGGCCGAGCAGGACGGACGCCATCGGCTCGGGCACGTCCTCGACCAGCACGGCGTGCCGCGGGTCGGTGCCGATCTGCACCACGTCCTCCCGGCGGCGCAGCAGCGGCAGGCCGGGCAGGACCCTGGGGCGGTGGGGTAGCTGCACACCGGCAGCCTGCCGGGACCGGCCGGCGCGGCAAAACGCCTGTCCACAGGCCCGCCGGTTGTCCACAGAGGCCACGAAGGGCCTTGACGGGCGGCCGGGGACCGCGACGACCCGGCCACCCGTCGGCGATCAGACCTTCGCCTTGCCGAGGATGCGGGTCACCGTGGTTCCGCAGACCGGGCACTTGCCCTTGGCCATCCTGCGGTTGTTGCTCTCGTGCACCTCGCCCGTGAAGTCGCGCTTCTCACGGCACTTGACGCAGTAGCCGTTGTAGGTCTCGGCCACGGCTTCCTCCTCGCTTCGAGAGGGCGGCGCGATCTGCGCCACACTCGGGGGTTGCGCTGAACGCTACCTCCGGGATCGCGCCTCCGCTGCACGCCGCGTCGAGCGTGTCCAGCCGCCTTTCGGTGGAACCTGCTCGTCCGGTTCTCCACACACCGCCGCTTGGCCGCCGCGAATTGTCGGTCCGTGGCCTTACCGTGAACGCCATGCCCGAACCGCAGGTGGAGGTGCGGCGCAGCGCCCGGCGCCGTCGCATGGTGAGCGCGTACCGCGAGGGGGACACGGTCGTCGTCCTGCTGCCGGCTCGCATGAGCAAGAGCGAGGAGAAGCACTGGGTGGCGGAGATGCTGAGCCGCCTGCAGCGCAGCGAGACCCGCCGGCGCTCGCCCACGCGCACGTCCGACGCCGCGCTGCTGGCGCGCTGCGAGGAGCTGGCCGACCGCTACCTGGACGGCGTGCGGCCGAGCAGCGTGCGCTGGGTGCCGCCGATGCGCACGAGGTGGGCGTCGTGCACGCCCAGCGAGGGCACGATCCGGATCAGCGAGCGGCTGCGCGACGTGCCCCCGTGGGTGCTCGACTACGTGCTGGTGCACGAGCTGGCGCACCTGGAGGTGCCCGGCCACGGCAAGGACTTCTGGCTGCTCGTGCACCGGTACCCGAAGGCCGAGCGGGCCATCGGGTACCTGGAAGGGCTCTCGGCCGCCGCGGGCCTGGGCATCACCGAGGAGGACTGACGGGGGCCGGTCGGGTCACGCCCCGCCCTGCTCCCGACCGCCCTCCCCCTGGTCGTCCTGCTCGCGCAGGGTGCGCTCCAGCTCGGCGATCGGGTCCTCCAGCGCCTTGCGCGTCTGACCGAACCGCTCCGCGAACTCCATCGGGTCGTCCAGGTCCTCCGCCGTGGGCACCAGGTCGGGGTGGTCCCACACGCTGTCGCGCTGCTCGATGCCGTGCTGGTCGGTGAGCAGCTTCCACAGCGCCGCCGCCGAGCGGTGCCGGCGCGGCCGCAGCTCCAGGCCCACCAGCGTGGCGAACGTCTGCTCCGCCGGGCCGCCGGACGCACGCCGCCTGCGCAGCGTCTCCCGCAGCGCCTCCGCGCCGGGCAGCCGCTCGCCGACCGCCTCGTTCACCACCACGTCCACCCAGCCCTCGACCAGGGCCAACAGCGTCTCCAGGCGGGTCAGCGCGGCCTTCTGCTCGGGCGTGGTCTGGGGTTCGAGCATCCCGGACTTCATCGCCTCCTCGATGCTCGCCGGGTTCGCCGGGTCGATCTGGCCGGCGAGCTGCTCCAGCGCCGAGGTGTCCACGGTGATGCCGCGGGCGAACTCCTCCACCGTGTCCAGCAGCCGCTGCCGCAGCCACGGCACGTGGCTGAACAGCCGCTGGTGCGCCGCCTCGCGGGCGGCCAGGAACACCAGCACCTCGCTCGCGGGCCGCTCCAGGCCCTCGGTGAACTTCTCGATGTTCGCCGGCAGCAGCGCGGCCGTGCCCTCCGGCCCGAGCGGCAGCCCGACGTCCGTCGACGTGAGCACCTCCGCGCCGAGCTGCGCCAACGCGCCGCCCAGCTGCGAGCCGAACGCCATGCCGCCCATCTGCCCGAGCATCGACAGCAGCGGACCCGCGGCCTCCTTCGCCTCGGCCGGCATCGCGTCCACCCACGCGCCGGACACGCGCCGCGCCACCGGGTCGCACAACCGCTGCCACGTCGGCAGCGTGCGCTCCACCCAGTCCCGCGCGCTCCAGCCCTGCGCCGTGCGGCTGCCCGCGGGCAGCGCCGTCGCGGGGTCGAGCCACATCTCCGCCAGGTGCACGGCGTCGGCCACCGCGCTGTTCTGGTCCGGGCCGAAGCCGGTCGTCGTGCCGCCCTTGCCGGCGAGCTGCTGGAGCGCGATCTGCTTCGCCAGGTCGTAGTTGACCGGCCCGGACGACGTGCCCGCGTTGCTGAACATCGCACCGAGCTGGCTCAGCATCGCGCCGAGCTGGTTGAAGTCGAAGGGGTTCTCCCCTTGGTCTCCGGGTTTGCGGTCGCGGTCGTCGGGGTCCTGCGGGCTGAACCCGAAGGGCAGGTCACTCATGGGTCCACGGTACGCGGCACGGGAGCCGCGCGTGGGACCGGTTCGCCGGCGGCGTGACGCCGTGGTCGTACCCTGTCGGGCGTGACCGAAGGCACCGACACCGCCGTGGACCAGGCACCGACCCCACCGCCCGCGCCACGGCGCGGCCTGACCCGGCGGACCTGGACCCTGGTGTTCAGCCTCCTCGTCGTGCTGGCGCTCGGTCTGCTCGGCGGGTTCGCCCGCGTGCCCTACGTGGCGCTCGGACCGGGACCGACCTACGACACGTTGGGCCAGGTCAACGGCGGTGACGTGGTGTCGGTCGAAGGCCACGAGACGTTCCCGACCGGCGGTCGGCTCACCATGACCACCGTGTCGCTCACCGACGACGTGTCGCTGTTCGGCGCGCTCGGCCTGTGGCTGCGGGGCCGGTACGCGCTCGCGCCGCGCGAGGAGTTCTTCCGGCCCGGCGAGTCCGAGCAGCAGGTCCGCGACCAGAACGTGAAGGCGTTCCAGGACTCTCAGACCAGCGCCGAGGTCGCCGCGCTGCGCTACCTCGACTACCCGATGAAGGTCGTCGCCGCCGAGATCACCAACGGCAGCGCCGCGGACCAGGTGCTCAAGCCCGACGACCGGCTGCTGGAGGTGAACGGGAGGCAGATCGCCTCCGCCGACGACGTGCGGGCGGCGCTGGAGGGCACCAAGCCGGGGGACCGGGTCACGCTCACCTTCGAGCGCGGGTCGGACCGCAGGACCGCCACCGTGACCCTGGGCAGCACCGAGGGGCGCGAGAGCGGCTTCCTGGGCGTGCTGCCGCTGGACCGCGCGGACGTGCCGTTCGACATCAAGATCAGCCTGACCGACGTCGGCGGCCCGTCCGCCGGCCTGCTGTTCGCGCTGTCGATCGTCGACAAGCTCACGCCCGGCGAGCTGAACGGCGGCCAGTCGGTCGCGGGCACCGGCGAGATCAACGACAAGGGCGAGGTCGGCCGCATCGGCGGCATCGGGTTCAAGATGGTCGCCGCCCGCGAGGGCGGCGCCACCGTGTTCCTCGTGCCCGCCGGCAACTGCGACGAGGCCAAGCAGCACGCGCCGGAGGGCCTGCGCCTGGTCAAGGTGCAGAAGCTGGACGACGCGGTGCAGTCCCTGGAGTCGCTGAGCAAGGGCGGCGACGCGCCCTCCTGCTAGGGGCGCAGGGTCTCCAGCAGGGCCCGGGTCAGGTTCGGGGCCAGCTCGGGGTGCGCCACGACCTCCTCGGGCACCTCGACGTTGCCCCGCAGGCGCAGCACGCACGCGGCCGAGCCGTCCCGCAGCACCGCCGCCACCAACCGCGCCTCCCGGCGCTTCGGGTGCTCGGCGGCGAACTTGCGCGCCTGCTCGTCGTCCAGCTCCCGCTCGGTCAGCTGGGCCTCGGCGTCGGGCGGCAGCACGACGATCTCCTGCGCCAACGCGCACCCGTGCACGGCCTCGGGCCACACGATGCCGGCCAGCGCCCGGTCCAGCTCGTCGTCGGGCAGCGAGTCCTGGGCGATCGGCGTCAGCGGCGACGCCTCGGGGTCGAGCTGGCCTGCCAGCTCCGGCTGCTGCGCGAGCAGCTCCGACGTCGGGACCAGCGCGAACAGCTGGGTCGGCTGGTTCCACCCGCCGGTGGACACGAACTCCTCGACCTCGCGGGCGACGGCGGGCAGCACCACGGGCGGCGTTTCACGGTCGGACACGTCCGCCATGGTCGCACCCGCCGCGGCCGGCCCGACAATCAGATCACGGAAGGACCGACCGAACGGGGAACCTCCGGCGGCCTCCGTAGAGTTGGACAGAACGTACGAACGCCATTACCGCGATCCAGGAGCGTGCCCCGTGGCCACACGGCCCCCGGTCGGACTGCCCAGGCTGTCCCGTCGCAGCCGCATTCTGCTCATCGTCGGTGCGGTCGTCCTGGTCGGTCTGATCACCGGCTCCAGGCTGCTCGGCACCTACGTCAACTGGCTCTGGTTCGGTGAGGTCGGCTTCCGCAGCGTCTACGGCACGGTGCTCGCGACCCGCTTCGGGTTGTTCTTCGCCGTGGGCCTGCTGGTGGGCGGTCTCGTCGCGATCAACCTGATCCTCGCCTACCGCACCCGACCGGTCTTCGTGCCGGTGTCCGGGCCGGACGACCCGGTGGCCCGCTACCGCGCGGTCGTCACCCGGCGGATGAAGCTGTTCGGCATCGGCCTGCCGGTGCTCGTCGGCCTCGTCGCGGGCACCTCGGCGCAGAGCGACTGGCAGGTCGTCCAGCTGTTCTTCAACGCCACGTCGTTCGGCGTGACCGACCCCGAGTTCGGCAACGACATCGGCTTCTACGCCTTCGAGCTGCCGTTCTACACCTGGGTCCTGTCGTGGCTGTTCATCGCCACGGCGGTCGCGTTCGTGGCCGCCGTGGTGGCGCACTACCTGTTCGGCGGCATCCGCCTCGCGGGCCGCGGCGGCCAGCTCTCCGGCCCGGCGCGCGCGCACCTGGCGATCGTCGCCGGCGTGTTCATCCTGCTCAAGGCGGTCGCGTACTTCTTCGACCGGTACACGCTGCTGTTCTCCGACAACAGCAAGTTCGACGGCGCGAGCTACACCGACCTGAACGCGGTGCTGCCCGCCAAGCTGATCCTGCTGTTCATCGCGGTCTTCTGCGCGATCGCGTTCTTCGCGGGCGCGGTGCTGCGCAACCTCCAGCTCCCGGCGATCGCGACGGTGCTGCTGGTGCTGTCCTCCATCCTGGTCGGCGCGGCCTGGCCCGCGGTGCTGGAGCAGTTCTCGGTGCGCCCGAACGCCATCGAGAAGGAGGCCGTGCCCATCGAGCGCAACATCGCCGCCACCCGCCAGGCGTTCGGCCTGACCGAGGACAAGGTCGAGAGCAAGTCGTACGCGGGCAAGCAGAACGTCTCGCTGGACGAGCTGAAGAACGACCAGGCGACGGTCGGCAACGTGCGGCTGCTCGACCCGGCCGTCATCTCCAAGACGTTCACCCAGTTCCAGCAGCTCCGGCCGTTCTACGCGTTCCCGGAGAAGCTGGACGTCGACCGGTACAAGAAGGGCGACGAGCTCCAAGACTACATCGTCGCGGTCCGCGAGCTGAACACCGCGGGCATCCCGCAGGGCCAGCGCGACTGGATCAACCAGCACCTCATCTACACCCACGGCAACGGCATGGTGTTCGCCGAGGCCAGCAAGGTGAACTCGCCCGCGGACGAGGGCGGCAACGGCGGCTACCCGGTGTTCGAGGTGGCGCAGGTCGGCCAGGACGGCAAGGTCCAACCCGGCCCGTTCGGCGTGCAGCAGCCGCGGACCTACTTCGGCGAGCTGGGCAGCCGCGCCGACTACGCCATCGTCGGCGGCCGGGACGAGGGCGCGCCCGGCGAGTACGACACCGACGGCTCGTCGTACACCTACACCGGCAAGGGCGGCGTCCGCATCGGCGGCCTGTTCAACAAGATGGTCTTCGCCGCCGCCTACGGCGAGCGGAACATCCTGTTCAACTCGGCCATCGGCGACGACTCGCGGATCATCTTCAACCGCCACCCGCGCGACCGCGTGGAGGCCGTGGCGCCGTGGCTGACCGTGGACGGCGACCCGTACCCGGCGGTGGTGGACGGCCGCATCACGTGGATCGTGGACGGCTACACCACGCTCGAGAAGTACCCGTACGCGCGCCGCACGGCCCTGGGCGACGCCACGAACGACTCGCTGCCGGGCGTCGCGCAGCAGCCGAACCGGGAGATCAGCTACATCCGCAACTCCGTCAAGGCCACTGTGGACGCCTACGACGGCACGGTGACGCTGTACGAGATGGACGCGAAGGACCCGGTGCTCAAGGCGTGGATGGGCGTCTTCCCGGGGACGGTGAAGCCCAACAGCGAGATGTCGCAGTCGCTGAGGGAGCACCTGCGCTACCCCGAGGACCTGTTCAAGGTGCAGCGGGAGATGCTGTCGGAGTACCACGTGGACAACCCGCGGGACTTCTACTCCGGCGTCTCGTTCTGGGACGTGCCGTCCGACCCGACCATCGACAACGCGACGACGGTCGAGGCGCAGCAGCAGGGCGTGCAGCAGCAGCGGGACCGGCAGCCGCCGTTCTACGTGCTGGCGGGCGACCCGACCGGCGACCCGAACGCGGTCAGCTTCCAGCTGACGAGCGCGCTGGTGCGGCTGAACCGCGAGTTCATGGCGTCGTACGTGACCGTGCGGTCGGACCCGGACAACTACGGCAAGATCAGCGTGCTGACGCTGAACAACGAGGCCAAGGGTCCGCAGCAGATCCAGACCACCTTCCTCACCAACGGCGACGTCAGCGGCGAGCTGAACCTGCTCACGCAGCGCCAGACGAAGGTCGTCTACGGCAACCTGCTCACCCTCCCGGTGGGCGGCGGCCTGCTCTACGTGGAGCCCATCTACATCGAACGGGCGAGCCAGAACACCCAGTTCCCGCAGCTCTACAAGGTGCTGGTGAGCTTCGGCGACAAGGTGGGCTACGCGCCCACGCTGAGCGAGGCGATGGAGCAGGTGCTGACCGGCTCGTCGTCCCAGGTGCCGACGCCGGACAACAACGGCCAGACGCCGACCACCCCGCCGTCCACGACGCCCACCACGCCTCCGGGTGACGGGCAGCAGGGCGGCACCACGGAGCTGCAGCAGGCCGTGCGGGACATCCAGGCGGCCATCGACCGCGTCCAGGCCGCCCAGGCGAGCGGCGACTTCGCCGAGCTGGGCAACGCCTACAAGGCGCTGGACGAGGCGACCAAGCGGTTCGAATCGGTCGGCGCGGCGGCCACGCAGTCGCCGTCGTCGGTCCAGCCGTCGCCGACGCCGACGGGCTGACCTGCGCGGACGGGCGGATCGGGTGGCCTCGGACACGTTCCGGGCCACCCGATTTGCGTTCCGGTTAACCCAGGGCGTACTGTTATCCACACAGCGCGGGGTGGAGCAGCTCGGTAGCTCGCTGGGCTCATAACCCAGAGGTCGCAGGTTCAAATCCTGTCCCCGCTACCACGCCGAATGGCCCCCGGAGTTCCGACTCCGGGGGCCTTTCGCCTGTCGCCGGAGCTCACGTCATGTTCTCGGCCCAGTACTGGGCGCAGGTGAGCGAGCAGAC
>NZ_JBHYXZ010000157.1:0-19538 GCF_042752395.1 Actinosynnema sp. NPDC059335
GCCCGGCCGGCGCCCTCCTGGCCGGCGAGGCGGGCCCCCGGGGCGAGCACGTGGCGCAGCACGCGCTCGCCCCCGTCCACCTCGCCCGTGTCGGTGAAGCCGAACGCCGCGTACAGGCCGCGGGCGACGGCGTTGCCGGGCACCACGCTCAGCACCAGCTCGGTGCGGCCCTCGGACCGGGCCACGTCGGCGATCGCGGCCAGCCCCTTGCGGCCGAGCCCGCGGCCCTGCGCGCGTCGGTCGATCATGAACCGGACGATGCGCAGCACCTCCGGCCGGTCGCGCTCCAGGAGGGTGAACCCCACCAGCTCGTCGCCGCCGAACAGCGCAAGCGGCTGCAACTTCGGGCGGTAGACCCACGCGTCCGCGATCGACTTGAGGTTCGTCGCGACGAACGTCCGCTGCTCCTCGTGGACCTCCAGGCCGATGACAGCCCGGTAGTTGTCCTCGGTGACCGGTTCCAAGCGCATGGCGGGACGGTAGCGCCGGAGGCGTCCAACCGCTCCCGGATTTTGGGAACCCGCAGGTCAGGCGGATTGTTGACGGATGTCGGTTATCTGGCAATTGTTCACACTTCCGAGTGAACAGGCTCGATGCTTACGTTGGTGACCGTCAGCGAGGGAGAGGTGGCCCAACGTCACGCCTTCGAGCCCTGCGAAGCTCCTCGGGGTGCGGTTGGCGCCACCGTTCGAAGAACGGAATCCGCATGCGACAGTCACGACAGGTCCGGTTCCTGGCCGGGGTCGGGGCGACGGCGCTCGCCGTCACCGCGACCTCCCTGTTGGCCGCCCCGGCGCAGGCGGCGGTGGGCGAGATCCGCGCCGCCGACGCCCCCCACAAGGTCCAGAACCACTTCATCGTCAAGCTCAAGGACGGCGCGTCCGCGTCCGCCGAGAGCCTGGCGGGCCAGTACGGCGGCAAGGTCGACACCGTGTTCCGCAGCGCGCTGAACGGCTTCGCCGTGACGCTGCCCGAGGCGGCGGCCAAGCGGCTCGCGGCCAACCCGGCGGTGGAGTACGTCGAGCAGGACCAGGTCTTCACCATCCAGGCCACCCAGACCAACCCGCCGTCGTGGGGCATCAACCGCATCGACCAGCGCAACCTGCCGCTGGACTCCGCCTACAGCTACACCTCCACCGGCTCGGGCGTGAACGTCTACGTCATCGACACCGGCGTGCGGATCTCGCACTCCACGTTCGGCGGCCGGGCCCGCAACGGCTACGACGCGGTCGACAACGACAGCGTCGCCCAGGACGGCAACGGCCACGGCACGCACGTCGCCGGCACCATCGCGGGCAGCCAGTACGGCGTCGCCAAGGGCGCGACGATCTACGGCGTGCGCGTGCTGAACAACGCCGGCAGCGGCACCACCGCCGACGTGGTCGAGGGCATCGACTGGGTGACCAACAACCACGTCAAGCCGGCCGTGGCCAACATGAGCCTCGGCGGCGGCGCGTCCTCCACGATCGACGCGGCCGTGAGCCGGTCGATCTCGGCGGGCGTCACCTACGCCATCGCGGCGGGCAACAGCAACGCCAACGCGTCCAACTACTCCCCGGCCCGCGTCGCCGCGGCCATCACGGTCGGCGCGACCACGAACACCGACGCCCGCGCCAGCTACTCGAACTACGGTTCGGTGCTGGACATCTTCGCGCCGGGCTCGTCGATCACCTCGGCGTGGCACACCAGCGATACCGCCACCAACACCATCAGCGGCACCTCGATGGCCACCCCGCACGTGGCCGGCGCGGCGGCCCGCTACCTCCAGGGCAGCCGCTCGGCCACCCCGGCCCAGGTGGCCAGCTACCTGGTCGGCCAGGCCACCTCGGGCGTGGTCGGCAGCCCCGGCTCCGGCTCCCCGAACCGCCTGCTGTACCTGGCGCCCAGCGCCTGACCGCACCACGCGCGAACCGGAGCCGTCCCCCGTCAGGGGGGCGGCTCCGGCCGTTCACCAGGGGCGGCGCGCCGCCGTCGGGAAACCTGGTGGCGTCGCCCACCACGCGGTTGGCTAGCCTTGACGACCAGTCGTCAGTCGAGCCGACCCCAGAAGAGTCGAAACACCGAGGAGAGCAGTTCCCGTGATGCGCACGCACGAGGCCGGGAAGCTCCGCGCCGAGCACGCCGGGCAGTCCGTCACCCTGACCGGGTGGGTGGCCCGCAGGCGCGATCACGGTGGCGTGATCTTCATCGACTTCCGGGACGCCTCCGGCGTGGCGCAGGTCGTCTTCCGCGAGGGCGAGATGGCCGAACGCGCGCACCGGCTGCGCTCCGAGTTCGTGCTCAAGGTCGTCGGCGAGGTGACCCGCCGCCCCGAGGGCAGCGAGAACCCCGACCTGCCCACGGGCGAGATCGAGGTCTACGCGAGCGAGTTCGAGGTGCTCAACGAGTCCGCGCCGCTGCCGTTCCAGCTCGACGAGCACCTGGAGGTCGGCGAGGAGGCCCGCCTCAAGCACCGCTACCTCGACCTGCGCCGCACCGGCCCGGCCAAGGCCATGCGGTTGCGCAGCGAGGCCAACCGGATCGCCCGCGAGGTGCTGCACGCCGAGGACTTCGTCGAGGTCGAGACCCCGACCCTGACCCGCTCCACGCCGGAGGGCGCGCGCGACTTCCTGGTGCCCGCCCGCCTGCGCCCCGGCTCCTGGTACGCGCTGCCCCAGTCGCCGCAGCTGTTCAAGCAGCTGCTGATGGTCGGCGGCCTGGAGCGGTACTACCAGATCGCCCGCTGCTACCGCGACGAGGACTTCCGCGCCGACCGGCAGCCCGAGTTCACCCAGCTCGACATCGAGATGAGCTTCGTCGAGCAGGACGACGTGATCGCCCTCGGCGAGAAGATCATCTCCGCGCTGTGGCGGGAGCTGGCCGACCACGACATCCCGCGGCCGTTCCGCCGCATCTCCTACGCCGAGGCGATGGCCAAGTACGGCACGGACAAGCCGGACCTGCGCTTCGACCTGGAGCTGACCGAGCTGACCGAGTACTTCAAGGACACCCCCTTCCGGGTGTTCCAGGCCCCCTACGTGGGCGCGGTCGTCATGCCGGGCGGCGCGTCGCAGCCCCGCCGCACGCTCGACGCGTGGCAGGAGTGGGCCAAGCAGCGCGGCGCGAAGGGCCTGGCGTACGTGCTGGTCCAGGAGGACGGCACGCTCGGCGGCCCGGTCGCCAAGAACCTCTCCGACGCCGAGCGCGACGGCCTCGCCAAGGCCGTCGGCGCGAACCCCGGCGACTGCGTGTTCTTCGGCGCGGGCGACCCGGACGGCGCGCGGGCGCTGCTCGGCGCGGCCCGGGTGGAGATCGCGCACCGGGTCGGCCTCATCGACCCCAACGCCTGGTCGTTCGTGTGGGTCGTGGACTTCCCGATGTTCGAGGCGGTCGACAAGATCGGCGACGACGTCGCGGTCGGCAGCGGCAAGTGGACCGCGCTGCACCACGCGTTCACCTCGCCGACGCCGGACTGGATCGACCGGTTCGAGGAGGACCCGGGCAACGCCCTGGCCTACGCCTACGACATCGTCTGCAACGGCAACGAGATCGGCGGCGGCTCGATCCGTATCCACCGCGCCGACGTGCAGCAGCGCGCGTTCCAGGTCATGGGCATCACGCCCGAGGAGGCGCAGGAGAAGTTCGGCTTCCTGCTCGACGCCTTCAAGTACGGCGCGCCGCCGCACGGCGGCATCGCGTTCGGCTGGGACCGGATCGCCATGCTGCTCGGCGGGTACGACTCGATCCGCGAGGTGATCGCGTTCCCGAAGAGCGGCGGCGGCTACGACCCGCTGACCGCCGCGCCCGCGCCGATCACCGCCCAGCAGCGCAAGGAGGCGGGCGTGGACTTCAAGCCCGCGCCCGACAAGACGGCCCGCTGACGCGTCGCCGCCACCGTGCTGCACTTGCGGGCGCTCTGCCCGGCGGAGCGCACCGAGGCGGTGCTGGCCGCGCTGGCGCGGCACCCCGGCGTGACGCACGTCGTGCTGCTGCGCGGCGCGGCCGTCGACCCGCCGGGTGACGTGGTCGAGGCCGACGTCGCCCGGGAGGCCACCGATGCCGTGGTGGCCTCCCTGTGCGACCTCGGCGTGGACCGGGACGGCGGCGTCACGCTGGTGCAGGTCGACACCGCCCTGTCCGACGCCGCCGACCGCGCCGAGGAGGCCGCGCCCGGCGACGGCGCGGACGCGGTGGTGTGGGAGGAGCTGCTGGCCCGCACCGGCGAGGAGTCCCGGCTCAACGTCACGTTCCTGGCGTTCCTGACCATCGCGTGCCTGCTCACGGCGGTGGCCGTGGTCACCGACTCGCCGGTCACGCTGGTCGGCGCGATGGTCGTCGGCCCGGAGTTCGGCCCGCTCGCGGCCATCTCGGTGGGCCTGGTGCTGCGGCGCTGGGACCTGGTGCGGCGGGCGGTCCTCGCGCTGGCCGCCGGGTTCCCCGCCGCGATGGTGGTCACCGCGCTGGGCACCTGGCTCGGGTCGCGCACCGGCCTGTTCGACCCCGACCTCGCGCTGGCCGGGCACGAGCTGGACTTCGTCTTCGAGGTCGGGCCGTTCTCGTTGATCGTGGCGCTGCTCGCGGGCGCGGCCGGGATGCTGTCGATGACGTCGGCCAAGTCCGCGGCGCTCGTCGGGGTGTTCATTTCGGTCACCACGGTGCCCGCCGCCGGCTACGCCGCGGTCGCCGCCGTTCTCGGCCAGTGGGACATATGCCTCCAGTCGATTGCACAACTGGCGGTGAACCTGGTCGGCGTCGTGGCGGCCGCGTCGCTGGTCCTGGCGTTGCGCAACCGCCGCGGGCAGCCCCGTGACCTCGGTCGACCGCTGGCCGGCGGTTGACCGCGCGTCGATTTCGACAAAAGGTGTTACCCGGTGGGTCCGTGAGCACTACCGTCACGGTGCCCGGACGGCTTCTGTCAGGACGGTGCGCACCGGGAGTAGGGTCGGAGGGGATGAGCGTGGAGATCACCGCCGGCCCGCAGGACATCGACGACGCCGCCCCCTCCGAGCTGGACGAGGCGGTGGCGGCGGCCCAGTCGGTGTTGAGCAGCAGGTTCGGCGCGCCGGTGCGACTGGCCGACCCCGAGGACCTCGGGGGCGCGGGCCGGTCGGTGGTCGCGCGCGTCCGGGTGGCCCACACGCCGTTCTCGCTGCCGCGCACGCTGGTGGTCAAGCGCTACCCGTCGCCGGTGGCCGACCGCGACCCGTTCGCGCACGAGGCGGTGAGCCACAAGCTGCTCACCGCGCTGCCGTCCGAGGAGCGCCTCACCCCCGAGCTGGTCGCGCAGGACAACGCCAAGCGGCTGGTCGTGCTGGAGGACCTGGGCAAGGCCCCGCGGCTCGCGGAGAAGCTGCTGGGCTCCGACGCGCGGGCCGCCGAACGGGGTCTGCTGTCGTGGGCGCACGCCATGGGCCGGTTGCACGCGACCACGGCCGGGCGCGACGCGGACTTCGACGCGCTGATGCGCCGCCAGGGCAGCCAGTGCTGCGCCGACCCGATCGTGGTCGACGTGCACACCGCGCTGGCCGGTCTGCCGGACCTGCTGGTTGAAACGTTGGAAGTGGACACGCCCGAGTCCGTGCGCGCGTTCGCCGACCAGGCCGTCCGCGGGTTCGTCACGTCCCGCCGGCGGGCGTTCAGCCCGTCCACGTCGTGCCCGGACAACCACCTCGTGACCAGCAAGGGCGTCCGGTTCCTCGACTTCGAGGGCGGGTGCGTGCGCGACATCGTGTTCGACGCGGCGTGCCTGCGGGTGCCGTTCCCGTCGTGCTGGTGCGCCTACGGGCTGCCGGCGGGCATGTCGGAGGCGATGATCGCGGCGTGGCGGGCCGAGGTGTCCTCGGTGTGGCCGGACCTGGACGACGACGCGGTGTTCCTGCCCCGGCTGCTGGAGGCGCAGCTGCTGTGGGTGTGGCTGGGCACGTGGCGGGGGCTGCCGGGGTTGGACTCGGCGCTGCCGTCCGGCCACCGGCCGCTGGACTCGCCGCCGCGCGTGGTCGTGCTGACCGCGCGGTGGGTGCGGCTGCGGGCGGACGCCGTGGCGCTGGGCGCGAAGCACGTCGCCGCGCACGCCGAGGACGTGATCTCCGCGCTGGTGGCCCGGTACGGCGCGCGGGCCGCGGAACTGCCGCTGTACCCGGCATTCCGGTAGCGTTCCGCTGTTCGTCCCCGGGACGTCACGTGGCTGCGCGATGGTCTTCGGTGTGGCCAAGACGGTGCACAGCCTGGTGGTCCTGGGGGACTCGACGACGGTGGGCGTGGGCGATCCCGTGCCCGGTGGGTGGCGGGGCGTCGGCCCGCTGCTCGCGGCGGCGATGCCGCACGCGCGGTACCTGAACGTCTCCGTCACCGGCGCGCGGGTGACGTCGGTGCGGCACGGGCAGCTGCCCCGGGCCCTGGCCGCCCGGCCCGACGCGGCCGTGCTGCTGGTGGGCATGAACGACACGCTGCGCTCGGACTTCGACGCCCGGCGGCTGCACGCCGACCTGGACGCGGTCGTGGGGGCGCTGGTGTCGGCCGGGGCCGTCGTCGTCACGGTGCGGTTCCACGACCACAGCCGGGTGTTCCGGCTGCCGGGCGCGTTGCGGCGGGCGCTGCGGGCGCGGATCGCCGAGCTGAACGGCGTCATCGACGCGGTCGTGCGGCGGCACGGCGTGCAGTGCGTCGACCTGGACCTATTGGACGGCGCCTACGCCCCGGAGACGTGGGCGGTGGACCGGCTGCACCCCTCGGAGTCCGGGCACCGGAAGCTGGCGGCGGCGTTCGCGGCGCGGCTGGCGCAGGGCGGCTGCGAGGTGCCGGGGCGGGTGTCGCCGGTCTGCACGGGCGGCCTGGAGGTGACGCCGCTGCACCACGTCGGCTGGCTGGTGGTGAAGGGGATCCCGTGGCTGTGGCGGCGGGGCCGCGACCTGGTCCCCTACGCGGCCGCCGTCATGTACCGCTCGTGGGCGGGCCACCCGGAGCCGCCCCCGTCGTGCGTCGTGGACCCCGCCGGGACGGAGGCGGTGGCCGTGCCGACCACCGCCCCGTGACCGTCAGCCGAGCCGGTAGACGGTCCACCCGTCGATCGTCCGGGCCTGGTAATTGGCCGCGACCCACTCGCCGATCGCGTCCTCGCCGCGCATGCCCCCGCCCATGCCGCCGGTGACGAAGTAGCCGACCCGGCCGTCCGTCACGTACTGCCGGAACTCCTCCAGCGTGGGCGCGGGGTCGCCGCCGCTCCAGCCGCCGATCCCGATCACCGCCCTGCCCGAGGCCAGCGACAGCTCGGCCGCGCCCTGCGCGCTCACCGTCGCCGCCGCCCACGTGCCGGTGGTGGCCCTGAGCAGCCCGACCAGCTCGTCGGACGTCACCGCGCCCATCGGCCCGCCGCCCATCCCGCCGTCACCCGCGTACGAGGCGGGGCCGGACATCGGGATGGAACCGGCGTGCGGCGTGGCGGCGGTCGCCACGCCGAAGGCCGCGGTGGGCAGCACGGACGTGACCAGCGCGAGCGCGGCCACCCGGCGCACGCCCATCACGATCGCCGTGGCCACCAGCACGGTCAGCGCCGCCACCACCCAGCGCAGCGCGGGCAGCCAGTCGCCGAACCGCTGGAGCAGCGCGAAACCCCAGAACCCGGCGGCGGCCACCATCGCCGCCAGCGCCACGCGCGCCGGCAGGTGCCGGCGGCCCCGCCACAGCTCCCGGCCGGCGATGCCGACGAGCGCGGCGACGCCCGGCGCGACGGCGACGGTGTAGTAGGGGTGCGTGATCCCGGTCATGAAGCTGAACACGACGCCGTTGCCGAGCACCCACAGCAGCCACAGGACCAGCGCGGCGCGGGTGCGGTCGGTGCGCGGCAGCTTGCGGGTGAACCACAGCCCCGCCACCGCCCCGACGAGCGCGGCGGCCAGCAGCCACGAGATCTCGCCGCCCATGCTCGCGCCGAACAACCGGCCCGGGCCGGTCTCGCCGCCGAAGCCGATGTTCGCGTTGCCGCCGCCCGCGACGGCGCCGCGCCCGCCGCCGAAGATCCGGCCGAGGCCGTTGTAGCCCATGGCCAGCTCCCACAACGAGTCGTTCGCCGACCCGCCGATGTACGGGCGGGACTCCTTCGGCCACAGCTCGACCAGCGCGATGAACCACCCGGCGGACACCACCACCGCGAGGCCCGCGCCGAGCAGGTGCAGCAGCCGCCTGGGCAGCGACGTCGGCGCGGCCAGGAGGTAGGCGGCGGCGAACGCGGGCAGCACCAGCAGCGCCTGCCCCATCTTGGCGAGGAACGCGAACCCGATCGCCACGCCCGCCAGCGCGAGCCACCGCGCGGACGCCCGCTCCAGCGCCCGCACGGTGCAGTACGCGCCGGCGACCATCAGCAACACCAGCAACGCGTCCGGCAGGTTGAACCGGAACATCAGCACGGCGACCGGCGTCACCGCGAGCGCCGCGCCCGCCAGCAGCCCGGCCACCGCGCCGGACGTGCGCTTCACCGTGGCGTACAGCAGCCAGACGGCCAGCACGCCCTCGACGGCCTGCGGCGCGAGCACGGTCCAGCTCGAGAACCCGAACACCCGCGCGAACAGCCCGCTCACCCACAGCGCGGCGGGCGGCTTGTCGACCGTGATCACCCCGCCGGCGTCGAGCCCGCCGAACAGCCACGCGGTCCAGCTCTGCGCGCCGGCCTGGGTGGCGGCGGCGTAGTAGCCGTTGCCCCAACCGGACGCGGTGAGGTTCCACAGGTACAGCACGGCCGTGCCGACGAGCAGCACGACCAGCGCGGGCGTGGTCCGGTTCCGGCCCGACGGTGGTGCGGCCGCGGTGGGCGCGGACGCCGTCGGCGTTGCGGTCGTCATGGAAGGGGTCCCCAGGGTCGGCGAGGTGGTCATGAGGTGGCCTCCGCGGCGCGGCGCGGCCGGAAGACCCAGTTGCGCAGCAACAGGAAGCGCAGCACGGTGGCGAGCAGGTTGGCCCCGACGACCGCGACCAGCTCGGCCGGGCCGCCGGGCGCGGCGACCAGGTGCAGCAGCGCGAGCGAGCCGCTGGTCAGCGCGAGACCCAGGCCGAAGACCAGCAGGCCCTCGAACTGGTGGCGGCCCGCGCCGCGCCGGCCCCGCACGCCGAACGTGAACCGCCGGTTGGCCGCGGTGTTGGCGATCGCGGTGGCCAGCAGAGCCACCAGGTTCGCGCCCTGCGCGCCCAGCCCGCCGCGCAACGACACGAACAGCAGCAGGTAGGCGAGCGTGCTGATCACGCCGACGGCGGCGAACCGGACGAGCTGCCGGAACAGCCCGGCGGGCACGCCCGGCGTGCGCGGCTCCAGCGGTTCCCGCCCGAGCTGGGCCCGCAGCTCGCCGACCGGGATGCGCCCCGTCACCAGCCCGCGCGCGACCCGGGCGACGCCCTTGAGGTCCGCCACGGCGGTCGAGACGATGTCCACCCGGCTGTCCGGGTCGTCCACCCAGTCCACCGGCACCTCGTGGATCCGCGCGCCGGCCCGCTCGGCGAGCACCAGCAGCTCGGTGTCGAAGAACCAGCCGGTGTCCTCGACGTGCGGCAGCAGCCGCCGGGCGACGTCGGCCCGGATCGCCTTGAACCCGCACTGCGCGTCGGTGAACCGGGTCGCGAGCGCGCCGTGCAGGATCAGGTTGTAGCAGCGGGAGATGAACTCGCGCTTCGGCCCGCGCACGACCCGCGCGCCGCGGGCCAGCCGGCTGCCGATCGCGAGGTCGGAGTGGCCGGAGGTCAACGACGCCACCAGCGGCGCGAGCGCGGCCAGGTCGGTGGACAGGTCGACGTCCATGTACGCCAGCACGGCGGCGTCCGACGCGCCCCACACCGCTTTCAGCGCCCGGCCGCGCCCCTTCTCGGCCAGGTGCACCGCGGTGACGCCGGGCAGCTCGCGGGTCAGCGCGTCGGCGACCGCGCGCGTGCCGTCCGTGCTGGCGTTGTTTGCGATGGTGATCCGGAACGGGTAGGGGAAGGTGCGGGTCAGGTCGGCGTGCAGCGCGCGCACGCAGGGCGCGAGGTCGCGCTCCTCGTTGTGCACGGGTACCACCACGTCGAGCACGGTGGTCGTCGTGAGCGTGGTCATGGCCTCACCCTCGGGGGCGTGGCTGGGCGGCTCGTGTGTCATCGCTGTGCGCCCGCTGTGAGGTCGTAGACGTCCACGCCGTCCACGGTTCGCTCCGGGAACGTGTCCGAGACCCACTCGGCGATCCGCTGCGCCGCGTCGCTGCCCGTCTCGGCGGGCATCAGCGCGCCGCCGAGGAAGTAGTGGATCCGTCCACTCCGGACCAGCTCCTGGAACTCGGCCGGCGTCGGCGCGGGATCGGTGCCGTTGAACCCGCCGACGGCCATGACCGGCGCGCCGCTGCCGAGCTGGTAGCCCGCCGCGTTGTTCGAGCCGACGGCCGCCGCCGCCCACGTGAAGCCCTCGCTGTCGCGCAGCAGCGCCACCAGCTCCTCGCCGGGTGTGGGCGCGTTGAGCAGGCCGCCCATCCCGCCGGCGCGGACGACGTTGTTCGCGGCGCCGCCCGGACCCGTGAGCACCAGCCCGCCGGGACGGCCGCCCCACGCCGGTCCGGCGCTGGGGATCGCGCCGGAGTGCGGTGTCGCGGCAGTGGCCACGGAGTACGCGCCCGGCCCGAGCAGCGCGGCGACGACCGCGACCGGCACCACGGCGGCGGCGGGCACGGTGGCGGCCAGGAACAGCCCCACCGCGCCGACCAGGCCCAGGAGCAGCACGGCCACGGCCAGCGCGGTGGACCAGTCGAGCAGGAGCAGGTAGCACTGGAGCGCGGTCACGGCCAACGCGCCGGACAGGGCCGCCGCCGCGACGGGCTCGTGCCGCCTGCGCCACAACGCGACCGCGCCGATGCCGATCAGCGCGCCGATGGCCGGTGCGAGCGCCACCGTGTAGTAGGCGTGGATGATGCCGTTCATGTAGCTGAACACCGCGGCGGTGACCACGAGCCAGCCGCCCCACAGCGCGAGGCCGACCCGTTCGGCGCGGCGCGCCGCCCACCAGCCGGCGGCCGTCAGCACCAGCGCGGTCGGCAGCAGCCAGGCGATCTGGCTGCCCATCTCCGCGCCCAGCAGCCGGCTCCACCCGGCCGACCCCCAGCCGCCACCGCCCACGCTGCCGATCTCCTCGCCGGTCAACCGGCCGAGCCCGTTGTAGCCCAGCGCCAGCTCCAGCACGCTGTCCGACTGCGACCCGCCGATGTGGGGGCGCGACCCGGCGGGCGCCAGCTCCACCGCGAGCACCCACCAGCCGCCCGCGACGACCACCGCCCCCAGCGCCGCGCCCAGGTGCCACACCTTCCGCGACCACGCGGCGGGCGCGAACGCCAGGTACACCAGCCCGAACGCGGGCAGCACCAGGAACGCCTGGAGCATCTTGGCCAGGAACGCGAACCCGACCGCCGCGCCGGCGAGCACCAGCCACCGCACCGACGCCGCCTCGGTGGCCCGGACCGTGCCGTACGCGCCGACCACGAGCAGCAGCACCATCAGCGCGTCGGGGTTGTTGAACCGGAACATCAGCACCGCCACCGGCGTCAGCGCCAGCACCGCGCCCGCGATCAGGCCGGCGGCCTCGCCGGCCGTGCGCTTGACGGTGGCGTGCAGCAGGGCGACGCTCGCCACGCCCATGAGCGCCTGCGGCACCAGGATGCTCCAGGCGTTGACGCCGAACAGCCGGGCGGACAGCCCCATGACCCAGGTCGCCGCGGGTGTCTTGTCGATGGTGATGGAGCCGGCCGGGTCGGTGGCCCCGAAGAACCAGGCGTGCCAGCTCTCCGCGCCGGCCTGGGCGGCGGCGGAGTAGTAGGCGTTGGCCCAACCGGAGTCGCCCAACCGCCACAGGTACAGCACCGCCGTCCCGGCCGACAACAGCAACAGGGGTAGTCGCGCTCGCATGGGGTCGAGCGTGTCGGCGGATGCTGGGCGGTCCTTGTGGCGCGGCTGTGAGCCGGCTGTGCGCGATCACGCCCGGGTCGGTGAGGAGGGTGTGGTCGGTCGGGCGGTGGTGAGGGGTGTTCGTGGTCGGGCGGTGGTGAGGGGTGTGGGCGGTTGGGTGGTGGTCGGGTGGCGGTGAGGGATGCAGGGGTCAGGCGGCGGTGAGGCGGCGCGGCAGGCGGACGGTGAACGTGGTGCGGCCCGGACGGCTCGCCAGCCGCACGGACCCGTCGTGCGAGGCCACCACGGCGGCCACGATGGACAGGCCCAGGCCGGTGCTCCCCGCCGCCCGCGACCGCGACGTGTCGCCCCGGCTGAACCGCTCGAACACCTCGGCCTGCAACCCGGCCGGGATGCCGGGGCCGTCGTCGCTCACGGACACGCGCACCCCGTCCTCCACGGTGGACAGCGTGGTGGTGACCGTGGTGCCGGGCGGGGTGTGCGTGCGGGCGTTGGACAGCAGGTTCGCCAGCACCTGGTGCAGCTTGTCCGCGTCACCGGTCACCTGCACCGCCTCCGGCGGCAGCTCCAGCCGCCACTCGTGGTCGGGCCCGGCGATCCGGGCGTCGCTCACCGTGTCCACCACCAACCGCGACAGGTCGACCGGCTCGCGCGCCAGGGGACGGCCGGCGTCCAGCCGGGCCAGCAGCAAAAGGTCCTCCACCAACGACGTCATCCGCACCGCCTCGGACTCGACCCGCCGCATGGCGTGCCCGATCCGCGGCGGCACGTCGTCGGACGTGCGGCGGGTCAGCTCGGCGTAGCCCCGGATCGCGGCCAGGGGGGTGCGCAGCTCGTGGCTCGCGTCGGCGACGAACTGCCGGACCCGCGTCTCGTTGGCGTGCCGGGCCGCCAGCGCGTTGCCGACGTGCCCGATCATCCGGTTCAGCGCGAGGCCGACCCGGCCCACCTCGGTGTCGGGGTCGGCGTACTCGTCGGGCACCCGTTCGGCCAGCGCCACCTCGCCCTCGTGCAGCGGCAGCTCGGCGACCCGGCTCGCGGTCGCGGCCACCCGCTCCAGCGGGCGCAGCGTCCGGCGCACGATCAGCGCGCCGGCCAGGCTCACCGCGACCAGCCCGGCCAGCGCCACGCCGCCGACGATCCACCCCATCCGCGCCACCGTGGCCTCGACGTCGGCCATCGGCAGGCCGGTGATCACCTTCGCGCCGAACGGCGTGGTGGTCGCGAGCATCCGGTAGTCGTCCAGCTCGTCGCCCAGCCACACCGTGCGCGGCCGGCCGTCCGCGGGCACGGCCTCGGCCAGCCGGGTCACGTCGGTCGACAGCCTCATCCGGTCGCCGGTGCCCGGGATGATCCGCTCGGCGTTGGTGCCGCCGTCGTCGTGCTTGATCAGCACCAGCGTGCCGGGCCCGAACCCCGGCCCGTCCAGCGGGTTGGCGAACCCGCCCGGCATCGGCGGCGGCACGTCGCGCCCCACCTTCGCGGCGGCGTCGACCAGGTCGTCGTCCAGCCTCGCGACCAGGGTGTCGCGCAGCGCGAAGCCGGTCGCCACGCCGATGATCGCGCACACCACGGCCAGCAGGACCACCTGGGCGGCGACGAGCTTGGTCCGCAGCGGCCAGCTCCGGGCCCCCGACGGGCGCTCGGGGCGCGGGTTCGAGTGCCCGGGACGCGGGATTGAGGTCTGGGGACGCGGGTTCGAGGGCTCGGAACGGGGGTTCGGGGGCTCGGGGCGCGGGTTCGGGGGCTCGGGACGGGGGTTCGGGGGCTCGGGACGGGGGTTCGGGGGCTCAGGACGCGGGTTTGAGGACATAGCCCGCGCCCCGCATCGTGTGGATCATGGGTGCTCGACCGACGTCGATCTTCTTGCGCAGGTACGAGATGTACAGCTCGACGATGTTGGCCTGCCCGCCGAAGTCGTAGCTCCACACCCGGTCCAGGATCTGCGCCTTCGACAGCACCCGCTTGGGGTTGCGCATGAGGAACCGCAGCAGCTCGAACTCCGTCGCGGTGAGGTCGATCGACGTGCCGCCGCGCCGGACCTCGCGCGTCTCCTCGTCCAGCACCAGGTCGCCGACCACCAGCTCGGTGCCCGCGCCCGCCTCGGTCACGCCGGTGCGGCGCAACAGGCCGCGCAGCCGCAGCACGACCTCCTCCAGGCTGAACGGCTTGGTCACGTAGTCGTCGCCACCGGCGGTGAGCCCGGCGATCCGGTCCTCGACCGCGTCCTTGGCGGTGAGGAACAGCACCGGCAGCGCGGGCACGTCCGCCCGCATCCGGCGCAGCACCTCCAGCCCGTCGAAGTCGGGCAGCATCACGTCCAGCACCACCACGTCCGGGCGGAACTCGCGGGCGGTCCGGACGGCGGACGCGCCGTCCAGCGCGGTGCGGACGTCCCAGCGCTCCATCCGCAGCGCCATGGACATCAGCTCGGCCAGGGTGGACTCGTCGTCCACCACCAGGACGCGCACCGGGCTGCCGTCCGGGCGGCGGAGTTCAGGGGAGGTCCTCGAAGCGGGCACCGGTCGCATGCTGCCATCCTGGGTCAGGCACATGAGCCGGACCTGTGCCGATCCTGTGTACCGGCTGTGAGGTCGTCCGGCGCGTGACGCACGCACAGGCCGTCCCCAAGGGCCGCACAGCCGGCTCACAGGCTGGGCCGCGACCGTGGTCGCCATGACTACCGAAACCGAGCAGCACCCGACGTGGGGTGAAGACCCGCCGCCGCAGGCCGCCGCCGCGGGACCGGGCTGGAACGGCCGCAAGACGCTCGTCGCGGTCGCTATCGCGGTCGGCATCGCCGCCGTCGGCGGGGGTGTCATCTACGCCGCGAGCAACTCGGACGCGGCCCAGGGCATGCGCGGGCCGGGCGGGTACGGCATGCGCGGCGGCCCCGGGTTGATGATCGTGGGCGGGCCGTTCGGCGACACGCAGCACGGCGAGTTCCAGAACGGCGAGGTGACCGAGGTCGACGACTCGTCCATCACGGTCAAGAGCACCGACGGGTTCAGCGCCACGTACCGGATCGACGGGGACACGCAGGTCAACGGCGGCCAAGGCGACGTGGACGACATCGAGCGGGGCGACGTGGTGACCGTGGTCGCGTCCGAGGAGGCCGACGGCGGGTCGACCGCGGACAGCATCATGAAGGGCGACGTCATGCGGGGCGGGCCGCAGCAGAAGCGGCTCGACGGGCAGCCGCCCGGCGGCGGGCAGCGGTCGCCGGACGAGCCGGGTGACGGGCAGCGGTCGCCGGACGAACCGGGTGACGGGCAGCAGGACACCCCGCCGACCCGGTAGAACTATCCGGTATGACCCGACTGGCGCTCTCGGCACTGCTCGCGACCCTGGTCCTGCTCGGCGTGGCGCCCCCGGCGTCCGCGCACACCGAACTGCTGTCGAGCGACCCGGCGAGCGGCGCGTCGCTGCCGCAGCGGCCGGTTCGGCTCACGCTGACGTTCACCGAACCGGTGCCCGCCGAGAGCGCCACGGTCGCGGTCACGGCCGCCGACGGCAGTGCCTGGCCGACGGGCGAGGTCACGGCCCAGGGCGCGACGCTCACCGTGCCGCTGCTCGAGAGCACGACGCCGGCCGGGCCGCACACGGTGTCGTGGTCGGTCGAGTCGCTGGACGGCGACTTCGTCAAGGGCACGTTCGCGTTCACCGTGACCGCGCCCCCGCCCGCCGCCACCTCCGCCCCGCCGGCGGCGACCTCGGCGAACCCGCCGGCGCCGGCGACCACCTCGGTCACCGCCACCGCGGCCACGATCACCGCCGTGGCCACCGGCACGTCCGCACCGGCCGCGACCTCCGGTCCGGACGACGACGGCGGCGTGCCCCTGTGGGTCTGGGTCCTGGTGGTGGCGGTCCTGGCGGTGGCCGGCATCGCGGTCGGCGTGGCGCTGAGCCGGCGGGCGAAGCGGGAGGACGGGGAAAAGCCGACCGCGTAGCCGACGATCACTCGTTACCGTCGGCCCATGACCCGATCTCCTCGCCGGACCCTGCTCGCGGGCGGCGGCGCGGCCGTGCTCGCCGCCGCCGGGTTCCGCCCGACGGCCCGTGCGACCCCGGACGACCCGGCCCGCGCCGCGGACGACCGGGTCCGGGCAACCCCGGACGACCGGGCCGGCGGGCGGCGGTTCACCCTCACCGTCCTCGGCACCACGGACCTGCACGGCAACGTCTTCAACTGGGACTACTACGCCGACCGGGAGTACGACGACCCGGCGCACGACGACATCGGGCTGGCGAAGCTGTCCACGCTGGTGAAGGCGGTCCGGCAGGAGCGCGGCGCGCACCGGACCCTGCTCATCGACGCCGGCGACACGATCCAGGGCACCCCGCTGGCCTACTACTACGCCAAAGTGGAACCGATCGGCCGCCGCCGCGTGCACCCGATGGCCGTGGCGATGAACGAGCTGGGCTACGACGCCGCCGCGCTCGGCAACCACGAGTTCAACTACGGCATCCCCCTGCTGCGGGCGTTCGAGAAGCAGCTCGACTTCCCGCTGCTCGCCGCGAACGCGATCGACGCGGCCTCCGGCGAGCCCGCGTTCCGCCCGTACGTGGTCAAGACCGTGTGGCGCACCGGCACGGCCCCGCTGCGCGTGGGCATCCTCGGTCTGACCAACCCCGGCATCGCCATCTGGGACAAGGCGCACGTGGACGGCCGGATGACGTTCCCCGGTGTGCTGGAGCAGGCCCGGAAGTGGGTGCCGCGGGTGCGGGCGGCGGGCGCGGACCTGGTGGTGGTCGCGGCGCACTCCGGCGCGGACCTGTCGTCGTCGTTGGGCGACCTGCTGCCGTTCCCGGAGAACTGCTCGGCGCTGGTCGCCGAGCAGGTGCCCGGCATCGACGCGATCCTGGTCGGCCACGCGCACGCCGAGATCGCGCAGCGGCACGTGACCAACGAGGCCACCGGCGCGCGGGTGCTGCTCACCGAGCCGCTGTTCTGGGGCAAGCGGCTGAGCCTGATGGAGTTCGACCTGGTGTGGACGGCGGGGCGCGGGTGGCGGGCCGAGGCGTCCCGCGCGCAGGTGCTCAACACCAACACCGTGCCCGAGGACCCGGTGGTCGTGCGGCGGCTGCGCGCCGACCACGAGGAGGTCGTGGCCTACGTCAACTCCCGGATCGGCACGTCGAAGGCCGCGATGTCGGCGGCGACGGCCCGGTACGAGGACACCGCGGTGCTCGACTTCGTCAACCGGGTGCAGGGCGAGGCGTTGCGGGCCGGGTTGGCGGGGGAGGGTGGAGAACTGCCGGTGTTGTCGCTGGCGTCGCCGTTCACCAAGGCGGCGGCGATCCCGGCGGGCGACGTGTCGGTGCGGGATGTGGCGGGGTTGTACGTCTACGACAACACGCTGGTCGGCGTGCGGCTGACCGGGGCGCAGCTCAAGGACTACCTGGAGCGGTCGGCGGGGTACTTCAAGGCGGTGACGACCCCTGGACCCCACCCGCCGGACGCGGTGACCAACGCCGACGACGTCCCCGACTACCTCTACGACGTCGCGGCCGGCCTCGACGCGCCGCTGACCTACGACATCGACCTCGCCCGTCCGGTCGGGCAGCGGATCACCGGGCTCGCCTACGACGGCGTGCCGGTGGCGGCGGAGCAGGCGTTCGCCGTGGCGGTGAACAACTACCGGCAGTCGGGCGGCGGCAACTTCCCGCACGTCTCGACCGCGCCGGTGCTGCACGACCGGCAGGCGGAGATCCGGCAGCTCATCATCGACTGGGTGCGGGAGCGCGGCGAGCTGGACCCGGCCTCGTTCCACCGGGTCGACTGGCGGTTGGTCGTGGACGGCGTCCCGGTGGTGGTCGGATGAGCGTGGTCTTGCCGGACGTGGTCGGGCCGGGGCTGCGGGTGCTGTTCTGCGGGATCAACCCCGGCCTGATGTCGGCGGCGAAGGGGCAGCACTTCGCCCGGCCGGGCAACCGGTTCTGGCCGGCGCTGCACCTGTCCGGGTTCACGCCCCGGTTGCTGGCGCCGGCCGAGCAGGAGGAGCTGCTCCGGTACGGGCTGGGGATCACGAACCTGGTCGCGCGACCGACGGCGCGGGCGGACGAGCTGACGCCCGAGGAGCTGCGCGAGGGCGGGGCGAGGTTGACCCGGGTGGCGCGGCGGTACCGGCCGGAGGTGGTGGCGGTCGTGGGGGTGACGGCGTACCGGGCGGCGTTCGGGCGCAAGGCGGCGGTGATCGGTCCGCAGGAGGAGGCCATCGGGCCGTCGCGGCTGTGGGTGTTGCCGAATCCGAGCGGGCTCAACGCGCACTACCGGTTGGCGGAGTTGGCGGAGGTGTTCGGGCGGTTGCGGGCGGATGTGACGTCGGGTTCGGAGGTGACGTCGGGTTCGGAGGTGACGTCGGGTGTGGGGGGCGCGTCGGGTTCGGACGGCACGTCGGGTTCGGCGGGTGCGTCGGGTTCGGACGGTGCGTCGGGTTCAGAGGTTGCGCAGGCCGACTAGGACCCGTTCCAGCAGGGACAGGTCCGGGCCGGTGGGGGCGGTGGCGTTGTCGTGCACCGCGACGACGCCCATGGAGATGAGGTCGCCCAGCACGACCCGGGCCACGCCCAGCGGCACGGCCAGCAGGGCCGACACCTCGGCGACCGACCGGGGGTAGGTGGCGCACAGCTCGACGATCGAGCGCTGCTCGGCGGTGGTGTCGCGCATGGCGACCGCGATGCCGCTCTCCTCCAGGGAGATCAACGTTTCGAGCCGCAGGTCGTAGTCGGACGCCGTGCGGCCACCCGTCCACGCGTAGGGGCGGACCAGCGGGCCGGAGAACTCCACGGCCGGCTCCGGGTCGGGTTCGCGGTCGCGGACGGGGACGACCGGCATCGGCGGCGGCTCGAAGTGGAGGTCGCGGTCGAAGGGCGCGGTCTCCTCCAGCAGGTCGTCCGGCTGCTCCTCCAGGCTGCGGCGCAGGGCCGCCGAGCCGAACCGGGCACCCGTCGCGCCGACCTCGCCGCGCGACTCGTTGCGGGACGACCTCCGCCGTCGGGGCGTCTTCGGCACCGCCGTAGGCTCGTCCTCGAGGCTGCGGCGCAGCGCGGGGGATCCGAAGCGGGCACCCGTCGTGCCGACCTCCCCGCGCAGGGACCGGCGGCGTCTGCGCTCGCCGCCGGTCGGCTCCGGGTCTGAGCTGCCTGTGCTCACATTCCGGGAACCGTAGACGGAACCGGGTCCGGATGATGTCGGGCGTGTTTCGACCTCGTGCAATCCTCGTTAACCGCGACGCGAGTAGGTCCGTCCGGGTGACGAGGAGGATGATGGGACGATGCGCATCCGCGAGGTCGGCATCTCCGACGACATGATCAGGTTGGGCCAGTTCCTCAAGCTGGCGGGCTTGGCGGACAACGGCGCGCACGCCCGTGAGCTGGTCGAGTCCGATGAGGTGACGGTGAACGGCCGGCCGGAGAGCCGGCGGGGCGCGCAGTTGCACGACGGGGACGTGGTCGCGGTTGGCGACGAGAAGGCGCGTGTGGTTACCGGTCGTTAGCGTCGGCCGGTGTGGGGGCGGGGGGATGTGGGTGTGGGGATGGGTGTGGGGGCAAAAGATCAAGAGCGTCCTCGCCGGACGGGCAGATCAGCAGGATGACGGGGTTCGGTGGTTCGGTGCGGTTGGGTGGTGGGTCGGGTTTCGTGTCATCCCGCCGAC
>NZ_JBHYXZ010000158.1:0-14574 GCF_042752395.1 Actinosynnema sp. NPDC059335
CAAACTTTCGGGTCGCGAGAGACCCACGTTCGCGCACCCCGTGTACAACACTCGGCCGCCCCCCCGGTTTGCCGTGTGTTGAACTCATGGGGCCTGAGTGTTCGACACTCGGGGCCTGGGTGTTCGACTCACGCAGGGTGAACGTTGGACTCTCGTGAGGGGTCAGGGCAGCAGCTCGCGCAGGCGGGCGGCGAAGCGGGCCGGGTCGTCCACGAAGCCGATGTGACCGCCGGGGAACCGGGTCGGCTCGACGCCGAGGCCTTCCGCGAGCGCGAGCGACGTGCGCTCGCACAGCTCACCGCCCGAGTCCTCGCCGATGCCGACCACGACGCGGGTCGGCACGGAACGCAGCAGGTCGAGGTCCGGCACCCACCGGACGGTCGGCCGCAGCATGCGCTCGTACTGGAACCGCTCGTCGGCGAGGTCCTGCGGCGGGCGCTCGCCGCCGAAGACCTGCTCCACCACCTCGTCGGGCATGTGGATGTTCGCGATGGACATGAACTGCCGCCACGCGCCCACGGGGTCGCCGGCCAGGTAGGTGGCGACCATCTCGTCGGTCCGCCGGAGCAGGTCCTCCCGGTCCGGCACGAGCTGGTCCAGCGGCGGCTCGTGCGCGATCACGGTGTGCGCGAGGTCCGGGCGCGCCTGCGCGAGCGCCAGCACGCTCACCGCGCCGCCGCTGGAGCCGAGGACGACGGCGGGCCCCGCGTCCACGTGCGCGATGAGCCGGGCCAGGTCGTCGGCGCGCAGCTCGGGCGTGGCGTCGCGGTCCGGGTCGTCCACCTTGCTGCGGTTGATGCCCCGCGGGTCGGTGGTGAGCACGGTGTGGTCCGCGGCGAGCAGGTCGGCCAGCCGCTCGAACGGCCGGGCGTCCATCGGCGCGCCCACGAGCACCACCAGCGGTCCGCGGCCGCGGACCTCGTAGTGCAACAGCGCGTCGGGCACGCGCAGGGTCTCGGTGGTGGTGTGGGTCATCGTGTCCTCCCGGGACGGTTCCGGAGTGCTCGTTCGCCGGTAGGACTCCCGGGGTGGGGCAGAATCGTCGGTCGTGAGCGAAGTTCTTCCGGCGGGTTCCCCGGCGGCGGCCGAGGAGGCGGACCTGGCGCGCGCCCGCGACGGCGACGGTGCCGCCTTCACGCGCCTCGTGCAACCGCTGCGCCGGGAGCTGCACGCCCACTGCTACCGCATGCTCGGCTCCGTCCACGACGCGGACGACGCCCTCCAGGACGCGCTGCTCCGCGCGTGGCGCGGCCTGGGCCGCTTCGAGGGGCGGGGTTCGCTGCGCTCGTGGCTCTACAAGGTCGCCACGCACGCGTGCCTGGACGCGGTCGAGAGCCGGGGGCGGCGGGCGCTGCCGGTGGACCTCGGGCCGTCCAGCGAACGGGCCGTGCTGGACGACGTGCCGCCGGCCGACGTCGCGTGGCTGGGGCCGTACCCGGACGCGGGCCTCGGCGACGACGGGACGGCCGGGCGCTACGCGCAGCGGGAGGCCGTGGAGCTGGCGTTCGTCGCCGCGCTCCAGCACCTGCCCGGCAACCAGCGCGCGGCGTTGCTGCTGTTCGAGGTGCTGGGGTTCGCGGTGGCCGAGATCGCGGCCCTGATGGACACCTCGACCACCTCGGTGAACTCCGCGCTGGCCCGGGCGCGCCGGGTCGTCGCCGAGAAGGTGCCGCAGCGGTCCCAGCAGCAGGCGTTGCGCCTGGTCGGGGACGCGCGGCTGCGGCAGGTCGTGGCCGCCTACGCCGGCGCGCTGGAACGCGGCGACGCCGACGCGATGGTCGCGCTGCTGACCGAGGACGTCACCTGGTCGATGCCGCCGATGCCGCACTGGTACCGCGGCATCGAGGCGGTCACCGACTTCGTCGTGCGGGTGCCGATGACGAGCTGCCCGCCGTGGCGGCACCGGGAGACGAGCGCGAACGGCCAGCCCGCCGTCGCCTGCTACCTGTGGGACGAGCGCGCGGGCGCGCACCTGCCGTGGGCGATCAACGTGCTGACGCTGCGCGACGGGCTGATCGCCGAGGTGACGTCGTTCGTCGGCGCGGAGCACTTCCCGCCGTTCGGGCTGCCCGCGTCACTGCCCTGACCGGTCGCGGGCGTCGCGGTCCGTGACGGGCGTCCGGCGCGTCCGTTCCGGCTGCTCCTCACCCGGTCGTGTGGCACCATCGCGCACGTGACCAGCTCCTCCACCGCCGCCACGCACCACCTGCGCGACCTGGCCCTGCTGCGGCGCGTGCGCGACCGGATCGACCGCGAGTTCGCCCAGCCGCTGGACGTGGAGGCCCTCGCCCGGGGCGTGAACGTGTCGGCCGGGCACCTCAGCCGGCAGTTCCGGCGTGCCTACGGGGAGTCACCGTACTCGTACCTCATGACACGGCGCATCGAGCGGGCGATGGCCCTGCTGCGGCGCGGCGACCTCAGCGTCACCGAGGTCTGCTTCACCGTGGGCTGCTCGTCGCTCGGCACGTTCAGCACCCGGTTCACGGAGCTGGTGGGCATGTCGCCCAGCGCGTACCGGCGCGAGGCGGCGGCCGAGGTGGCGGGGATGCCGGCGTGCGTCGCCAAGCAGGTCACCCGACCGGTCAGGAATCGAGAAGCGCCGGCCCGGGGCCCGAACCTAGCGTGATCGCCATGGACATCACCATTCACCAGACCTTCCTCCCCCAGGACGACCCGGAGGCCGCCCTGGGCTTCTACCGCGACCTCCTCGGCTTCGAGGTGCGCAACGACGTCGGCTACGAGGGCATGCGCTGGATCACCATCGGCCCGGTCGGCCAGCCCGACACGTCCGTCGTGCTGCACCCGCCGGCCGCCGACCCGGGCGTCACCGAGGACGAGCGCCGCACGATCGTGGAGATGATGGCCAAGGGCACCTACGCCGCCATCAACCTGGCCACCAAGGACCTCGACGGCACGTTCGACGCGCTCCAGGGCGGGGGCGCGGAGGTCGTGCAGGAGCCGACCGAGCACCCGTACGGCGTGCGGGACTGCGCGTTCCGCGACCCGGCGGGCAACCTGGTCCGCATCCAGCAGCTGCGCTGAACCGTCCACAGCGGAACGCCCACCCCGCCGCCGGCGCGAGGTGGGCGCTCGTCCCCCGACCACCACACCGCACGCGCCCCGCACAACCGGATGGAGACACGATCAGCATGGCCACGAGGAAGACCGCGCCGTCGTCCGAGCCGCACCTCGCCGACCGCCACGACCTCATCCGCGTGCAGGGCGCGCGCGTGAACAACCTCAAGGACGTCAGCGTCGAGATCCCGAAGCGGCGGCTGACGGTGTTCACCGGCGTGTCCGGCTCGGGCAAGAGCTCGCTGGTGTTCGGCACGATCGCCGCCGAGTCGCAGCGGATGATCAACGAGACGTACAGCGCGTTCGTGCAGGGGTTCATGCCGTCGTTGGCGCGGCCCGAGGTGGACGTGCTCGAAGGGCTGACCACGGCGATCATCGTGGACCAGGAGCGGTTGGGCGCGAACCCCCGGTCGACGGTCGGCACCGTGACCGACACGAACGCGATGCTGCGCATCCTGTTCAGCAGGCTCGGCACGCCGCACATCGGCCCGCCGAACGCGTACTCGTTCAACGTGCCGTCGGTGAGGGCCAGCGGCGCGATCACGGTCGAGCGCGGCGGCAAGACCAAGGCCGAGAAGGCGACGTTCACCCGGCTCGGCGGCATGTGCCCGCGGTGCGAGGGCATGGGGTCGGTCAACGACATCGACCTCGCCGCGCTGTACGACGACACCAAGTCGCTCAACGAGGGCGCGCTGACCGTCCCCGGCTACAGCATGGACGGCTGGTACGGCCGGATCTTCCGCGGCTGCGGGTTCTTCGACCCGGACAAGCCGATCCGCGAGTACACCAAGCGGGAGCTGCACGACCTGCTCTACAGGGAGCCGACCAAGATCAAGGTCGAGGGCATCAACCTGACCTACTCGGGGCTGATCCCGTCCATCCAGAAGTCCTACCTGTCCAAGGACGTCGACTCGCTCCAGCCGCACATCCGGGCGTTCGTGGAGCGGGCGGTGACGTTCACGACCTGCCCGGACTGCGGCGGCACGCGGCTGGCCAAGGAGGCGTTGTCGTCCAGGATCAAGGGCCTGAACATCGCCGACGTGTGCGCGATGCAGATCAGCGACCTGGCGCAGTGGGTCCGGGAGCTGGACGAGCCGTCGGTGGCGCCGCTGCTGGCGAACCTGGGGCGGACGCTGGATTCCTTCGTGGACATCGGCCTGGGCTACCTGTCGCTCGACCGGCCGTCCGGCACGCTGTCCGGCGGCGAGGCGCAGCGCACCAAGCTGATCCGCCACCTCGGGTCGTCGCTCACGGACGTGACGTACGTGTTCGACGAGCCCACCATCGGCCTGCACCCGCACGACATCGACCGGATGAACGCGTTGCTGCTGCAGTTGCGGGACAAGGGCAACACCGTGCTGGTGGTCGAGCACAAGCCCGAGGTGATCGCGATCGCCGACCACGTCGTGGACCTCGGCCCGGCGGCGGGCACGGGCGGCGGCGAGGTCGTGTTCGAGGGCACGGTCGAGGGGCTGCGCGCGGCCGACACCCTCACCGGGCGGCACCTGGACGACCGGGCGTCGCTGAAGCCGGCGGTGCGCGCGCGGTCGGGCGTGATGGAGGTGCGCGGGGCGGACACGCACAACCTGCGGGACGTCGACGTGGACATCCCGCTGGGGGTGCTGTGCGTGGTGACCGGCGTGGCGGGGTCCGGCAAGAGCTCGCTGATCCACGGGTCGGTCGCCGGGCGTGACGGCGTGGTGGTCATCGACCAGGGCGCGATCCGGGGGTCGCGGCGCAGCAACCCGGCGACGTACACCGGGCTGCTCGACCCGATCCGCAAGGCGTTCGCCAAGGCCAACGGCGTGAAGCCCGCGTTGTTCAGCTCGAACTCCGAGGGCGCGTGCCCGACGTGCAACGGCGCGGGGGTGATCTACACCGAGCTGGGCGTGATGGCGACCGTCGAGTCCACGTGCGAGGACTGCGAGGGCAAGCGGTTCCAGGCGTCGGTGCTGGAGTACACGTTGGGCGGGCGGGACATCGCCGAGGTGCTGGCGATGTCCGTGGTGGAGGCGGAGGCGTTCTTCGGCGAGGGCGAGGCGCGCACGCCGGCCGCGCACAAGGTCCTCGACCGGCTCGCCGACGTCGGCCTGGGGTACCTGACGCTGGGGCAGCCGCTGACCACGTTGTCCGGCGGTGAGCGGCAGCGGCTCAAGCTGGCCGCGCAGATGGCGGAGAAGGGCGACGTCTACATCCTGGACGAGCCGACCACCGGTCTGCACCTCGCCGACGTGGAGCAGCTGCTGGGGCTGCTCGACCGGCTGGTCGACTCGGGCAAGTCCGTCATCGTGATCGAGCACCACCAGGCCGTGATGGCACACGCGGACTGGATCATCGACCTGGGCCCGGGCGCGGGCCACGACGGCGGCCGGATCGTGTTCGAGGGCACCCCGGCCGACCTGGTCGCCGCCCGCTCCACCCTGACCGGCGACCACCTGGCGGCCTACGTCGCCTGACCCCACCGCGCGTGTCCTACCTCCAGAACACGCGTGTCCTACCTCCAGAACACGTGAGTCCTACGTTCAGAACGCGTGAGTCGTACGTTCAGGACCCCTGAATTCAACGCTCGGACCACGTGCCGGGGTGAGGTGGCCGGTCCTGAGCGTTGAATTCGGGGTACCTGAGCGTTGGACTCACGCGACGTGAAGGTAGGACACGCGCGACGTGAAGGTAGGACACGCGCGTTCTGGAGGTAGGACACGCGTGGGGTTAGGGGTGGTTGGTCAGGCGGATGGCGGTCCAGGAGACCGGGGGCAGGGCGGTGTGCAGGTCGCCGTCGGTGACGGTGACGTCGTGCGGCTTCGGCACGACGCGGTCCGGGTCGGTCTCGGTGTTGGTCGCCGAACCGTCCGGGTCGTGCACGGCCCACGCCTCGGCCACCCGCACGTCGCCGAACGCGGCCAGGCCGACGCGCAGGTCCACCGGCTCGGTCCGGTGCCGGTTCACCACGAACAGCACCGTGTCGCCGGACTCCGCGTCGTGCGTGGCCACCGCGTCCACCACGGGCACGTCGCCGAAGCGCTTGGTCGGGAAGGTCGGCGAGGACGTCTCCACCCGCAGCACCTGCCCCCGCGCCAGCCGCGACGTCAACGCGAACGGGTGGAACGTCGTCTGCCGCCACGCCGGCCCGCCCGGCTCGCTGCGGATCGGCGCGATCACGTTCACCAGCTGCGCCTGGCACGCCACCGCCACCCGGTCGCTGTGCCGCAGCAACGAGATCAGCAGGTTCCCGACCACCACGGCGTCGGTGACGTCGTACTGGTCCTCGATGACCCGCGGCGCGACCTCCCACTCGGTGCGCGGCGCGTCCTGGAACCGCTTCATGTACCAGACGTTCCACTCGTCGAACGAGAGCGTGATCTTCTTGCTGCTCTTGAGCCGCGCGCCGACCGCGTCCGCCGTGGCCACGACGCTGTCGATGAAGTGGTCCATGTCCACGGCCGAGGCGAGGAAGCTGTCCACGTCCCCGTCCAGCACCTCGTAGTACGCGTGCAGCGAGATGTGGTCCACCTCGTCGTAGGTCAGCTCCAGCACGGTGGACTCCCACTCGCCGAACGTCGGCATGGAGGAGCCGGAGCTGCCGCACGCGACCAGTTCCAGGTCCGGCTCGGCCTGCCGCAGCGCGCGGGCGGTCTCGGCGGCCAGCCGGCCGTACTCGTGCGCGGTCTTGTGGCCGAGCTGCCACGGCCCGTCCAGCTCGTTGCCCAGGCACCACAGCTTCACGCCGTAGGGCCGTTCCGCCCCGTTCGCGCGGCGCAGCTCCGACAGGTGCGTGCCGCCCTCGTGGTTCATGTACTCGTGCACGTCCAGCGCCTCGGCGACCCCGCGCGTGCCGAGGTTCACCGCGTACATCACCTCGACGTCGGCCTTGCGCGCCCAGCGGGCGAACTCGTCGATGCCGACCTCGTTGGTCTCCAGGCTGTGCCACGCCAGCTCCCGGCGCACGGGGCGCTGCTCGACCGGGCCGATGCCGTCCTCCCAGCGGTAGCCGGACACGAAGTTCCCGCCGGGGTAGCGCACCAGCGAGACGCCCAGCTCACGGGTCAGGGCCAGCACGTCGCCGCGGAACCCGTCCTCGTCGGCGGTCGGGTGGCCGGGTTCGTAGATGCCGGTGTAGACGCAGCGGCCCATGTGCTCCACGAACGACCCGAAGAGCCGGCGGCGCACCGGCGCGATGACGTAGTCGGGGCTGAGGGCGAGAGAGGCGTTGAGCACGACACTCCTACTTCAGGGCACCCGCGGCCGCACCGCTGCGCCAGAAGCGCTGCAGCAGGACGAAGGCGACGATGAGCGGGACGATGGCCAGCAGCGAGCCGGTCACCACGAGGTTGAACAGCATCCGGGTGCCGGCCTCCTGCTGCGCGGTGTTGAACCAGGTGGTCAACCCCACGGTGAGCGGGTAGAGGTCGGCGTCGCTGAGCATCACCAGGGGCAGGAAGTAGTTGTTCCAGGTGGCGACCAGCGTGAACAGGAAGACGGTGACGATCGCCGGGCGCATCATCGGCACCGCGATCTGCCAGAAGATGCGCAGCTCGCCCGCCCGGTCGATGCGGGCCGCGTCGATCAGCTCCACCGGCACGCTCTCGGCCACGTACACGCGCACCAGGTACGCGCCGAACGGGCTGAGCAGCGACGGCAGGATGACCGCCCACACCGTGTCGACCAGCTCCACCTCCGACAGGATCAGGTACGTCGGCAGCACCAGCGCGGTGGCCGGCACCATGATCATGCCCAGCAGCGCCGTCTCGAACAACCGCTTGCCCGGGAAGTGGAACCGCGCCAGGCCGTACCCCGCGGCGGCGGCCAGGGCCGTCGCGCCGACCGCGCTCAGGCCCGAGTACAGCGCCGTGTTGACCAGCCACTTGCCGTAGGCCCCGTCGTCCTCGCGGAACAGCTGCCCGATGTTGTCGAAGAGGCTGAACCCGGCGAACCACAGCGCCGGGCTGTCGAGCAGGTCGGGCTGGCTCTTGGTGGCCGCGACGACCACCCACAGCAGCGGCACGGCGAAGTAGAGGATGCCCGCGCCCATCAGCAGGTGCGGGAGCCGGGTCTTAGCCTTCACGCGCGGGCACCCCGCCTCCGGTTGTTGACGAACACGAACGCGTAGGCCACCACGAACACCAGGAAGCCCAGCGCGAACGAGATCGCGGCCGAGTAGTGGAAGTCCGAGTAGGCGAACGCCTGGTTGTAGGCGTAGAGGTTCGGCGTGTAGCCGGCCGAGATCTGCGGCGCGAACCGGGCCATGATCTGCGGTTCGGTGAAGAATTGCATGGTGCCGATCACGGTGAAGATCGCGGCCAGCGAGATCGCCTGCCTGATCGCGGGCACCTTGACCCGCAGCGCGACCTGCACCGGCGTCGCGCCGTCGATGACCGCGGCCTCGTGCAGCTCCCTCGGCACGCCCTGCAACGCCGAGTACAGGATGATCATGTTGTACCCGGTCCACGCCCACGTCACGATGTTGCCCAGCGACACCAGCAGCAGCGAGACGCCGAAGAAGTCGATCGGCTCGCCCCCGACCAGCGTCGGCAGGTCCGCGAACGGGCCGAACGTGCGGCTGTAGAGGAAGCCCCACATGAGCGCGCCGACCACGGCCGGCACCGCGTAGGGCATGAACGCGATGAGCCGGAACGCCAGGGCGAACCTGGTCGTCACGGCGTCGAGCGCGAGCGCGCCGGCCAGCGCCAGGCCGAGCATGACGGGGATCTGCACGAGTCCGAACAGGACGACCCGGAGCAGCCCGTCCAGCAGGACCGGGTCGGTGAACGCGCGCACGTAGTTGTCGAGACCGCTGAACCGCGTGCCGAGGGCGAGGCTCTTGGTGGACAGGCTGAGCCAGAACGCGTACCCCAGCGGCACGACCAGGAACGCGACCACGACGAGGAAGAACGGCAGCACGAACAACGCGCCCGCCACCGGGTGCGCGGTGACCCGGCGCGACCGCCGCCGCGCGCGGGACTCGACCGGTGCGGCCGGCGGCTCGTCGGCCGCCGGCGCCGTGATCGGCAGGGACCGGGTCACGGTGGACCTCCTCCACTGGACCTCGTGGCCCGCCGCGGCGGGCCGGGCGGGCGCTACCGGCTGACCTTGAAGCCCTGCTTCTCGGCGTACACGACGACGTTCTTCTGCGTCTCCTCCAGCACGCTGCTCCACGGCCGGCCGCCGGACAACGCCTCCGCGCTGCGGTCGGTCAGCTCGCCGTAGACGAAGTCCTGGAACGGGGTGAACTGGAAGTCGCCGAGCTTCTCCGACACCGGCACGAAGATCTCGTTCACCTTCTGGCCGGCGAAGAAGTCGTACGCCTTGCCGGTGAACGCCGGGTCCGCCGCGACGTCCTTCACCAGCGGGTAGAGGAACGCCTTGTCCAGGCCGATCTCCCAGGCCGCGGCGGACTTCCCGAACAGCTCCCGGGCCACCGTGGTCGCCGCCTCAGGGTTCTTGGCCTGCTTGGTCACGGTGAACGTGGAGCCGCCCCAGTCGCCCTGCTCGTCCGCGCCCGCGGTCCACTGCGGCATGGGCGCGACGGCCCACTTGCCGGCGGTGTTCTTCAGCGAGCCCGCCAGGTAGCCGGGCGTCCACCCGGCCGCGGCCCACGTCCAGTACTTGCCCGAGTCCAGCGCGGCGGAGGCGTCGGCGGTGAAGAACGGGTCCTTGGCCATGAGCCCCCGGTCGACCAGGTCGCCGAGCAGGTCGATCACGCGCTCGCACTCCGGCGCGGTCAGGTTGATCCTCACCTGGTCCCGGGCGGTGGTGTGGGAGTAGCCGTACGGGCGGCACCCCGACTGCCACATCAGGCCGTTGAGCCAGCCGCCGTCGCTGCCGAAGCTCGCGATGTGCGCGCCGGGGTCGACGGCCTTGATCCGCGCGGCCGCGTCGGCGTACTCAGCCCAGGTGGTCGGCACCGGGATGCCGTGCTGCTCGAACAGGTCCTTGCGGTACATCAACGCCATCGGGCCGCCGTCGACCGGGATCGCGTAGACCTTGTCGCCGTCGGTGGCCTGCTTCCACGCCCACTCGGCGTAGAGGTGCTCGTCCTCGTTGGCCCCGTGCTCCCCCATGTCGATCAGGGCGTCGAGGATGACGAACGTGGGGATCTGCTGGAACTCCACCATCGCCACGTCCGGCGCGCCCTTGCCGGCGGTGATGGCGGTCTTGAGCTTGGCGTAGTGGTCCGCCCCGGTGCCGGCGTTGGTCCACTCGACCTTGATGTCCGGGTGGGAGGCGTTGAACGCCTCGACCACCCCCTTGAACTCCGGGTACCAGGCCCAGACGGACACCGTGACCGGTCCGTCGCCGTCGCCGCTCGCCCCGCCGCACGCCGCCACGGCGAGCAGGCCGCAGACGGCGAGCCCTCCTCGGAGTTTCGCCAACCAGGTGGTGCCGGACATGAGTGCGCCTTTCCGTCGCCGCATGCGCCCGAGGGCATGCGCGACCGCGATCACGGTGCGTGAACGAGACGGACGGGTGGTGGCGACCCCGCGAGGCGCGGTGCGGGCGCCCTGGAGGTCGGGTCCGGGTGTCGCACCACGGCCCGGCGGGTCCTGGGGTCCCGACCGCGTCTGCCACCGTGGCACCGGGTCTTGCTGCGCTGCAAAGCACTATGGACGGCGTTTTGCCGCGCTGCAAGACTCCATCTGAAGTTAATCCAAATGAGATTGGGGTGGTCTCCGCGGCCCGTTCGGTCGGCCTTGTCGCGGCGGGGGTCGGCGTGCACACTCCCTTGCAGCGCTGTAGCGGTGGGGCCGCCGCGCCGGTCCGACGGAGGAGAACGATGCGCGACGCCACGCTGCGTGACGTAGCCGAGCTGGCGGGCGTGTCCGCGCGGACGGTCTCGAACGTGGTGAACGGCTACGCGCGGGTCACCGAGCGGACCCGGGAGAAGGTCGAGCGGGCGATCAAGGAGCTGGGCTACCGGCCCAACGTGCTGGCGCGCAACCTGGCCAACGGCCGGTCCGGGCAGATCGCCGTGGTCGTGCCCTACCTGGACACGCCGTACTTCGCGGAGCTGTTGCAGGCCATCATCCCCAGGGCGCGGGAACGCGGCTACAACGTCCTGATCGACCAGACCGACGGCGACCCGGCGCACGAGCGGGAGCTGATCCGGCGCGGCGGGCGCGCCCTGCTGTTCGACGGCATGATCTTCAGCCCGCTCGGCCTCGCGCAGCAGGACCTGGACGACGGCGACCCGACGCTGCCGCTGGTGGTCCTCGGCGAGCGTTCCTCCAACGGGGCGTTCGACCACGTCGGCATCGACGACGTGGCGGCGTCGCGGGAGGCCACCGCGCACCTCCTGGGCCTGGGCAGGCGGCGGGTCGCGGCCATCGGCGACCAGCCGTACCCGACCGGGGAGGCCGCCCAGCTGCGCACCCTCGGCTACCGGCAGGCCCACGCCGAGGCCGGGCTGCCCGTGGACGAGTCGCTGATCATCCGCAGGCCGAGGTTCAACCGGGCCGACGGCTCGGCCGCGATGCGCGTGCTGCTCGACCGGGCGGACCCGCCGGACGCCGTGTTCTGCTACAGCGACCTGGTCGCGCTCGGCGCGCTGCACGAGGTGCTGGCCCGCGGGCTGCGCGTGCCGGAGGACATCGCGCTGATCGGCTACGACGACATCGAGGACGGCCGCTACTCCACCCCGACGATCAGCACGATCTCGCCGGACAAGGAGGCCATCGCCACGACCGCGGTGGAACGGGTGCTCGCGCGCATCGGCAGCGCCGAACCGCTGCCCGGCATCGAGGTCCGCGCCACGCACCGGCTCGTCGCGCGGCAGAGCACCCTCGGGCGGGCCGCCTCGCGGTGACCCGCGCCGGCCCGCGCCTCAGCCCCGGTTGGGCCTCGGCAGCAGGAGGTGCACGGCGAACGCGGCCAGGGTCGTGAGCACCACCTGGTACAGCAGCGACAACCGCAGGTCGCCGCCGACGGTGAACATGGCCTCCAACCCGGTCGTGACCACGCCCGCCAGGGAGAGCAGGCCGGTCACGTGCCAGCCGAAGAAGCCCGCCGACCAGGCGACCAGCGGCCACCGGCTGCGATCGGGGCGGCGCAGGACCAGGAAGGCGGAGAACGCGGCGGCGGCGTTGAACAGCACGCCCACCGCCCACAGTTCGGCCGGTCCGCCGGAGAGCAGCGTGGCAAGCGTTTGCACCACGATCAGCACGACGACCGACCAGCACCCGACCCGTGTCCTGTCCACGGGGCGGATGCTAGGACAACGGGGTCCGGGCCGGTCCGGCGACCGCGTTTGCCCCCGGACCGGCCGGGTAGCCGCCGGACATGAGCAACGACCTCCCGATCCCGGACTACGACCAGTTGTCCCTGGGTGACCTGCGGCATCGCATCCGCTCCCTCGACCGGGACGAGCTGAGCCGGGTCCTGGACCACGAACGGGACCACGGCGACCGGGTGCCGGTCGTGCAGGTGCTGACCGCGCGACTGGCCGAACTGGACGAAGGTGCCGAGCCCTCCGGCGGCGACCAGCGCAACGCGCCCGGGGCGAGGTCCACCTCGCACACGCCGCCCGTGTCGCCCGCCCACTCGCCGGACGACAACACGCCGTTGCGGCACGGCGTGGCCAGCCAGACGCCCTCGCGCGGCCGCTCCTGAGCGGTCGGCTCCCGGGGCCGCGCGGTCCCGGGCAACCACGCGCGGCTCCCGGCGCTCCACGTGGTTCCCGGCGACGAAGGCGCGGGTTCGGGCGGCTGTCCGCGGCCCGGCACGGCACCGGGTAGCGAGGTGCGGCTCGGCGCGACACCGGTGCGCCCGCGCGACCCCGGTGCGGCTCGGCATGGCACCGGGCGGCTCGGTTCGCTCGGCGCGGCTCGGCATGGCACCGGGCGGCCTGGTGCGGCCCGGTGCGGCTCGGCGCGTGAACGGGGTGCGGGTCGGCGGGAGCGGTAATTGGGTCGTGGTCGCGTGGTGGGGTCGCTCTAGAGTGGCTCGGTGCGCGTCCTGTTCACGTTCATCGGCGGGGTCGGTCACTTCGAGCCCATGGTGCCCCTCGCGTCGGCCGTGGCGGCTGCGGGGCACACGGTCGCGGTCGCGGCCGGACCGGCGCGGCGGGAGGCGGTCGAAGGAGCCGGGTTCACCGCGCTGGCCGTCGGCGAGGCCGGGCCGGAGCCGGTCGAGCGCCTGCCGCTGGCCGTGCCCGACCGGGAGCGCGACGACCGCGAGTTGCGCGAGGGGTTCGTGCGGCGTGGCGCGGCCGAGCGCGTGCCGCTCTACCTGGACCTGTTCGACCGGTGGCGGCCCGATGTCGTGGTGTGCGAGGAACTCGACTTCGGCAGCGTGCTCGCCGCCGAGAAGCTCGGCGTGCCGTGGGCGAACTTCCAGGTCATCGCGTCGGGCTCGTTCGTGCGGCCGGCGGTGATCGGCGAACCGCTCGCCGAGCTGCGCGCCGCCCACGGCCTGCCGCCGGACCCCGGGCTGGTCCTGCGCCACCGGCACGTGCTGTTCTCGCCGTTCCCGCCGAGCTTCCGCGACCCGGCGTTCCCGTTGCCGGGCACCGCGTTCCCGATCCGGCCGCCCGCCGGCCCGCCGGTCCCGTCCGCCACGCCCACCGTCTACTTCACGCTGGGCACGGTGTTCAACACCGAGTCCGGCGACCTGTTCGCCCGCGTCCTGGCCGGGTTGGCGCAGCTGCCGGTGGACGTGGTCGCCACCGTGGGGCGGCACGTCGACCCGGCCGAGTTCGGCCCGCAGCGGCCGGGCGTGCGCATAGCCCGGTTCCTGCCGCAGGCCGACGTGCTGCCGCGCTGCGACCTCGTCGTCTCGCACGGCGGCTCGGGCAGCGTCACCGGCGCGCTCGCGCACGGCCTGCCCACCGTGGTGCTGCCGATGGGCGCGGACCAGCCGCAGAACGCCGAGCAGTGCGTGCGGCTCGGCGTCGGGCGGAGCCTGGACCCGGTCGCCGCCGGCCCGGACGACGTGCGCGACGCGGTGGCCGCGGTGCTGGCGGACCCCGGCTACCGGCGGGCGGCGCGGCGGGTCCGCGCCGAGGTGCTCGACCTGCCGGAACCCGCCCAGGGGGTGCCGGTCCTGGAGCGCCTCGCCGAGCGCGGTCGACCGCCGTCGGGGGCCGGTGCGCGGACGGCCGCCGACAGGTCATGATGTACGGCGTGGAGTCCACCCGGGTGGACCGCTGGCTGTGGGCGGTCCGGTTGACCAAGACGCGTTCCGACGCCGCCGCGGCGTGTCGGGGCGGGCACGTGCGGGTCAACGACAAGCCGGCCAAGCCCGCGACGTCCGTGACGCCGGGCGACGAAGTGCGGGCACGGGTGGGTGACAGGACCCGGATCGTGGAGGTCGTCCGGGTGATCCAGAAACGCGTCGGCGCGGCCGACGCGGTGGGCTGCTTCATCGACCGCACCCCGCCGCCTCCGCCGCCGACCGAGGCCCCGGCGCCGGTCGCGGGCGGCGCGCGCGCGGCCCGCCCCCCCCCCCCACCCCCCCCCCCCCCCCCCGCCCCGGTGCCCCGCCGGGGGCGGGGGACCCCCCCCCCGC
>NZ_JBHYXZ010000158.1:14584-19173 GCF_042752395.1 Actinosynnema sp. NPDC059335
TGGGGGGCGCCGCCCCGGGGTGGGTTTATCACCTCCCACCACCCCCCCGACCCCGCCGCCCCCCGCCGCCCCGGCGGGGGGCGGGGGCGGGGGGCCCCCCCCCGGCCGCCCCACCAAACGCGACCGCCGCGTCCTCGACCGGTTCCGCAGCGGTCGGCTCTGACCCCCGGCCGGACGACGATTCCACCCGGCCGAAATTCGGACACACTGCCCGTACCGCCATTCGGGCGCAGTGGGTTTTTGCGAGCAACCTTCATAATGGGACCGAATGACGGAATGCGGTTCACCCGTTAACGGCGGCTGTTCGCCAAAACCGCGAGCGAACTTCTTTCGTCACTTTCAGTCACCACAATGGATGACCCGAAGATCCGCTCTCCATTACCGCGGCACCACAAGTTCGCAGCTCTACGTACCAGCGGAAGCCCAGCTGTGACCAGCAGTAATGCGACGGTAACACTGTCTCGATCACCGCACGTGTCGATCAAGCGCGCCCTACCGCGACCGTTTTCCCGCCTCCGCCCCATCGCCTCGGCGGGAGTCCGAAGCGACCTGGCACACCGGTGTTGCCGACGTTCCCCACCGCGGGTGTGATGGTCCGCGAATTCGTACCGGACACACCGCACAACGGGGGAGTCGTGCTGCCCGGAAACGGCCGGAAATCAACCTTGGGGGAAATCACGTGAGTCTCACGACCAGCTACTTCACCACCCCGCAGCACGAGCGGCTGCGGGCGGAGGTGCGGGCGTTCGCGGAGGCGGAGGTCGCGCCCGCGGTGGCCGACATGGAGGAGTCCAAGGCCGTCCACCACGAGCTGTCCCGGCTGATCGCCCGCCAGGGCTGGATCGGCGTCACCGTCGATCCCCGGTACGGGGGCATGGGCCTCGGCCACCTGGCCAAGACCATCATCATCGAGGAGCTGTCCCGCGTCAGCGGCGCGATGGGTGCCATGGTGCAGGCGTCCCAGCTCGGCGTGGCGAAGATCGTCCACTTCGGCGACGAGCGCCAGAAGCAGCGGTGGTTGCCCGAGGTCGCCGACGGCTCCTGCCTGCCCACCATCGCGGTCACCGAGCCCGAGGCCGGCGGGCACGTGCTCGGCATGGCCGCGACCGCCGAACGGGTCGGCGACGAGTACGTCCTCAACGGCCGCAAGGTGTTCGTGGGCAACAGCCACGTCGGCGACCTGCACGGGGTGGTGGTCCGCACCGGGCCGGGCTCGCGCGGGCTGTCCGCGTTCCTGGTCGAGGCGACCGCGCCCGGCTTCTCGCTCGCGCCGCACCGCCCGGCCCTGGGCCTGCACGGCTTCAGCTTCGGCGAGCTGATCTTCGACGACTGCCGCGTGCCGGCCGGGAACCTGCTCGGCGCGGAGGGCGACGGCCTGGCCGTCGCCTACTCGTCCAGCGTGCTGTACGGCCGGCCGAACCTGACCGCCGTGTCGCTCGGCATCCACGCCGCGATCGTGGCGCAGGCGGTCCGCTTCGCGAGCACCCACCGGCGGTACGGCAAGCCGCTGGCCGACCTGCCCACCGTGAAGCAGAAGCTGGGCCAGATGCAGTCCCAGCTCATGACCGCGCGGCTGGCCGCCTACCACGCCGCCCACCTGCTCGACGAGGGCCTGCCGTGCGACGCGGAGCTGATCAGCGCCAAGCTGCTCAACGTGGAGTCCTCTTTGGACTCCGCACGGACCGCGATGGAGATCCACGCGGCGTACGGGCTCGACCCGGACCGGACGGTCGAACGCCTCCTGCGCGACGCCCACCACATCTACTCCCCCGCGGGCACGTCGGACATCCAGCGCCTGCGGCTCGCCGAGGTCGCGCTCGGCACCTACCGGGACCAGTGGTCGGTCCGGCTGGCGGACAAGCTCCGGGCGAGCAGCGTCGCGCTCGACCGGGTGACGCTGGTCGCGGGCGAGCCGGCGGCCCTCAAGGAGCCCGCGGTCGCCTCCTCCTGAGGACGGGCGGAGGGGTGTCCCGCCCGGGACACCCGCCGCGGGTCACCGCCGGGCTCCACCGCGCGGTCCACCGGGCGTCATTGCCGGGATTCACCCGGCTTCGCCGCGCGGTCCACCGGGCTTCACCGCGCGGTTCGCCGGGCTTCGCCGCGCGGTTCGCCGAGCTTCACCGCCACCACGCCGCCGAGGATCAACGCGCCGCCCACGAGCCGCACCCCGCCCGGGGCCTCGCCGAGCAGCAGCCACGCGAACAGCAGCGCGCTCACGACCTCGGTCAACGCCACGAACGACGCCAGCCGCGACCCGAGCCGCCGGACCGCGGCGATGCCCGCGACGTAGGCCAGCGCGGCCGTCACCACGCCCAGTGCGAGCACCGGCAACCACCACGGCACGGTGAACCCGTCGAACGCGACCGGCCGCGCCGACACCGCGAACGGCACGATCCCGACCGCGCCCGCCACCAGCAACGCGACACCGCCCAGCAGCAACCCGCCGGCGGCCAGCACGGTGCCGGGCAGCCCGTCGTCGTCCCGCGCCGACAGGACGAAGTACACCGCCGCGCCCACCATCGCGCCCAACGCCCACAGCACGCCCACGACGTCGGCCCGCGCACCGGACACCAGGTCGAGCACGAGCGTCAACCCCAGCAGGCCGAGCACCGCGCCCACCACGGTCAGCCGGGTGGGCCGCTGGCCGCGGCGCAGCCACAGCCAGGCGACCACGGCGACCGGCGCGGTGTACTCGACCAGCAGCGCGACGCCGACCTCCATGCGCGCGACGGCGTTGAAGAACGCCAGCTGGCACCCGGCGACCGCGGCGAGGCCGTAGGCGGTGATCAGCGGCGCGGTGCGGCGCAGCAGGCCCCACCGGCCGCGCAGCTGGAAGGCCGCCACGGGCGCGAGCACGACGCCCGCCAGCAGCACCCGCACCGCCACCGCGGCCGCCGAGGACCAGCCCGCGTCCATCAGCCCGCTCGCCAGCGGCCCGGACAACCCGAACGACGACGCCGACAGCACCGCGAAGCCCAACCCGGACCGCAGCCGCCCGCCCACCCGCGTGTCATGTGTCATCGTCGCCATGACCCATGACGCTATGGACCGCGGCGGTAATCTGTCAACATGGTTTTCACCCATGACACGACCGCGTCGCTGGTCGCCGCGGTCGCCTTGGTGAACTCGGCCGAGGAGCCGGACACGATGACCCGCCCGGCCCAGCTCGACGCGTTCTTCGCCGAGCACGGCTACACCGGCTCCCGCACCCGCGACGCGGCCGAGCTGGAGGCCGTCCGCGCGCTGCGCGCCCCGCTCCGCCGCCTGCTGACCAGCGACCGCGACACCGCCGTGCGCCTGGTCAACGACATCCTGGCCCGGCACCACGTCGTGCCCCAGCTCGTCCGGCACGACGACCAGGACTACCACCTGCACGCCACCGACCCGTCCACGCCGCTCGCCGACCGGATCGAGGTGGAGACGGCCATGGCGATGGTCGACGTGATCCGCGCCGACGAGCTGAGCCGGCTGTCGGTCTGCGCCGACGACACGTGCGGCGGGCTGGTGCTCGACCTGTCCCGCAACCGCTCGCGCCGCTACTGCAGCACCGCGTGCGGCAACCGGATCGCGGTCGCCGCCTACCGCGCCCGCAAGGGCTGAGCCGGGCGCGCGATCACGCGCCGGGCGACCGGCCCCGGGAGCCCGCCCCGACGAGCCGCGCGAGCGACGTCGCGGGGTGCCCGGTCAGGTCCGGCACCGCGGTGTCGACGTGGGCCAGCTCGCCGTTCGCGATGGCGGTGTAGGTCGAGACCCAGGCGTCGACCTGCCAGTCGGGCGCGCCGTAGCGGGCGCGCGAGCGGTACGCCTCGGCCACGGTCTCCGGGTGGTAGGTGATCGTCCGCCCGGTCGCGGCGGACAGCACGGCGGCGACCTCGTGCAGGGTCAGCGCCTCCGGACCGGTCAGGTCGTAGGTGCGGCCGGCGTGCGCGTCCAGGTCGGTCAGGACGGCCGTGGCGGCGTCGGCGATGTCGTCCTGCGCCACGGCGGCCACCCGACCGTCGCCGGCGGGGCCGCGCAGCACGTCGTCCTCGCCCACCATGGCGGGCAGGAAGTCGGCGTAGAGGTTGTCGCGCAGGAAGGTGAACCGCAGGCCACTGGCCCGGATGTGCTGCTCGGTGGCCCAGTGGTCGCGCGCGAGCGTGAACGTGGCGTCCGGCGCGGCGCCGGCGAACGAGACGTAGACGAGGTGCCCGACCCCGGCGTCCGCCGCCGCGTCCACGAACGCGCGGTGCTGGTCGACGCGGTCCACCGACTCCGACGCCGAGACCATGAGGACGGTCGGGACGCCGTCGAGGGCGCGGCGGACGGCGTCGCTGTCGGCGAACGCGGCCCGCGCCGTGGTGGCCCCCGGGAGCCGGGGCGCGCGGGAGGGGTCGCGGACGAGGAGCACCTGGGCGTGGCCCGCGTCGGCGAGGCGGCGGGCGACGCGTCCGCCGAGGTGCCCGGTCGCGCCGGTGACCGCGAGCGGCGTGCTGGTCGACATGCCCGGCAGTCTCCCACCCCGCCACGACCCGGCGCGCGTTCGCCACCCTTCCGGGGAATGCGCCGGAACCGGGCGGTGCGGACGCGGGATCCCCCCTGTCCCGCGT
>NZ_JBHYXZ010000159.1:0-11278 GCF_042752395.1 Actinosynnema sp. NPDC059335
GGGCGGGGGGGGGGGGGGGGGGGGGGGGGGGGGGGGGGGGGCGGCCCCCCGGGGGGGCCCCCCGCCCGCGCGGCGCCCCCCACGACCCCCGACGGCGAGTCCACGCTGGAACTGCTGCGCCGGCTGGCCGCGCAGCGCGTGGAGCTGCCGCTGGAGGCCATCACCGCGCACACCCACCCGTTGGACGACCTGCACCTCAGCTCCATCACGGTCGGCCAGCTCGTCAACGAGGTCACCCGCACCCTGGGCCGGCCCGCCCTGGAGGGCACGACCAACTTCGCCACCGTGCGGATGGGCGAGCTGGCCGAGCTGATCGACAACCTCGCCGACACCGCGCACGCCGCGGAACGCGACCACGGCGAGGTGCCGGGTGTCGCGCCGTGGGTGCGGCCGTTCCTGGTCGAGCACGTCGAGCGCGAGCTGGTCGGCGCGGCGCCGGGCGCGACGGGGGAGTGGACCGTCTACGCGCCCGAGGGACATGCGCTCGCCGAGCCGCTGAAGGCCGGCCTGCCCGGCGACGGCGTGCTCCTGCTGCTGCCGCCGGAGGGCGGCGACGCGCACGTCGGCCTGTTCCTGGAGGCCGCGCGCGACGTGCTCGCCACCGGCCGCCGGCTCGCGGTCGTGCAGCACCGGCTGGGCGCGTCCGGCCTGGCCCGCACGCTGCACCTGGAGGCGCCGCACATCCCGGTGACGCTGGTCGACCTGGCCGACGACACCGACGCGGTGCGGCGGGTGGCGGCCGAGGTCGCGGCCACGACCGGCTTCTCGCAGGCCCGCTACGACGCCGACGGCGTGCGGACCGTGCCGGTGCTGCGGGCGGTGTCCGGCGGGGTCGAGCCCGGCTCCGCCCCGCTGGGCCCCGACGACGTGCTGCTGGTCACCGGCGGCGGCAAGGGCATCACGGCCGAGTGCGCCATCGCGATGGCCGCCGACTCGGGCGCGTCGCTCGCGCTGATCGGCCGCGCCGACCCGGCCGCCGACCCGGAGCTGGCGGCCAACCTGGCCCGGATGGCCGCGGCGGGCATCCGGCACCGCTACGAGCGGGCCGACGTGACCTCGGCCGAGCAGGTCGCGGCCGCGGTGGCGGGGTTCCGCGCCGAACTGGGCGAGGTGACCGCCGTGCTGCACGGCGCGGGCCGCAACGAGCCGAAGGCGCTGACCGGTCTGTCCGAAGAGGACTTCCGGGCCACGCTCGCGCCGAAGGTCGCGGGCCTGCGCGCCGTGCTCGACGCCGTGGACGGGGAGCGGATCAAGCTCCTGGTCACGTTCGGCAGCATCATCGGCCGGGCCGGCCTGCGCGGCGAGGCGCACTACTCCACCGCGAACGACTGGATGTCCGAGCTGACCGTCGAGTTCGGCGAGCGGCACCCGCGGGCGCGGGTGCTGGCCCTGGAGTGGTCGGTCTGGTCCGGCGCGGGCATGGGCGAGCGGCTGGGCGTGGTCGAGGCGCTGATGCGCGACGGCATCACGCCGATCTCCACCGACGCGGGCCTCGCGGTGCTGCGCGAGGTGCTGGCCGACCCGACCGTGGGCCCCGTGCTCGTGGTCTCCGGCCGCGCGGCGGGCCTGCCCACGCTGGAGATGGCGCGCACCGAGCTGCCGCTGGCCCGGTTCGTGGACCGCGTCTTGGTCCACTACCCGTCGGTCGAGCTGGTCACCGAGGCCGACCTGTCCGACGGCAGCGACCCGTACCTGGGCGACCACCTGCTGGAGGGCGACCTGCTGTTCCCGGCGGTCCTTGGCATGGAGGCCATGACCCAGGTGGCCGTCGCCCTCACCGGGCACGACGCGCCGCCGCTGCTGGAGGACGTGGAGTTCCTGCGGCCGGTGGTCGTGCGGCCGGGCGGCTCGCTGACCGTGCGGATCGCCGCGCTGGCCCGCGACGCCGGGACCGTGGACGTGGCGATCCGGGCCGAGGACACCGGGTTCTCCGCCGACCACTTCCGGGCCAGGCTGCGGTTCCCGCGCCCGGCGATCCCCGGCGACGTGGTCGACGCCGCGCCCGTGCTGCCGCTGGTGCCGGTGGACCCGGTCACCGAGCTGTACGGCAGCGTCCTGTTCCAGGGCAAGCGGTTCCAGCGGTTGCAGGGCTACCGGCGGGCGAGCGCCCGGCACGCGGTGGCCGAGGTCGCCACGACCTCCGTCGCCTCCTGGTTCGCCCCGTTCCTGCCGCAGGACCGGATGCTGGCCGACCCCGGCACGCGCGACGTGATGATGCACGCCATCCAGTGCTGCGTCCCCGACGCGACGCTGCTGCCGCAGAGCGTCGAGCGGCTGTACCTGGCCGCGCCGGTCGACCAGCTCACCGAGTACGTCGTGCTGGACGCGCGGGAGCGGTCGCAGGACGGCGACAGCTACACCTACGACCTCGACGTGCGCGACCCCGGCGGCCGGCTCGTCGAGCGGTGGGAGGGCCTGGTGCTGCGGGCCGTGCGCAAGCGCGACGGCGCGGGCCCGTGGACGCCCACCATGCTCGGCTCCTACCTGGAGCGCTCGCTGGAGCGGGTGCTGGGCGGCAGCCGCGCGGTCGTGGTCGAGCCCGACCCGGCCGGCGTCACGCCGGAGCGCCGCGCGCAGACCGCGCTCGCGCTGAGCCGGGCGCTCGACCGGCCGGTCGACGTGCGGTACCGGCCCGACGGCAAGCCCGAGGTCGACGGCGCGGCGGTGTCCGCCTCGCACAGCGCGGGCGTCACGTTCGCGGTGGCCGCGGCGGGCGGCACGGTCGGCGTGGACGTCGAGTCGGCCGCGGCCCGCGCGGAGGAGGACTGGGTGGACCTGCTCGGCGCCGACCTGATCGGCGTGCGCGACCTGCTCGCCGCCGAGGCGGGCGAGACGGCCGCCGTGGCGGGCACGCGGGTGTGGGGCGCGCTGGAGTGCCTGCGCAAGACCGGCTCCACCACGCAGGCGCTCACCGTCGACCGGGTGCACCCCGACGGCTGGGCCGTGCTGTCGACCGGCGACGCCAAGGTCGCCACCTGGGTGACCACCCTCAACGACCGGCCCGAGCCGGTGGTGTTCACGGTGCTCGTCGGCAAGGAGGACTGACGTGTCGAACTACTACGAGATCCGCCACACGGTCGGGTTCGAGGAGACCAACCTCGTCGGCAACGTGTACTACGTGAACTACCTGCGGTGGCAGGGCCGGTGCCGGGAGATGTTCCTCAAGGAGAACGCGCCGAGCGTGCTCCGCGACCTCCAGGACGACCTCAAGCTGTTCACCCTCAAGGTCGAGTGCGAGTTCTTCTCCGAGATCACCCTCTTCGACGAGCTGTCGGTGCGGATGCGGCTGGAGGAGCTGACCCAGACCCAGGTCCAGTTCGCCTTCGACTACGTCAAGGTCACCGGCGGCCAGGAGGTCCTGGTCGCCAAGGGCAGGCAGCGGATCGCGTGCATGCGCGGCCCGAACACCAACACGGTGCCGTCCCGGGTGCCGGAGGACCTGCGCAAGGCGCTCGCGCCCTACGCCGGGGCCCCGGTGCTCGCCCGCGCCGGCCAGGGGGTGTGACGACCGTGTACGAGGCCGCCACCACGATGGAGGAGACGTCGCTGCGGGACGCCATGTCCCTGTTCGCGACCGGCGTGACGGTGTTGACGGTCGGCGGTGAGCACATCCACGGCATGACGGCCAACGCGTTCACCTCGGTGTCGCTCGACCCGCCGCTCGTGCTCGTGTGCATCGCCCACTCCGCGGTGATGCACGACGCCATCGCCAAGACCGGGCGCTTCGGCGTGTCGATCATGGGCGCGGACCAGCGGGACACCGCGAAGTACTTCGCCGACAAGCGCCGCCCGCTGGGGCCCGAGCAGTTCGACGCGGTCGACTGGGTCGAGGGCCGGCACAGCGCCGCGCCGCTGCTGAACGGGTCGCTGGCCTGGCTGGAGTGCGAGCTGGTGCGGTCCCACGACGGCGGGGACCACACGATCTTCGTCGGCCGGGTGCTCGCGTGCAGCCGGGGCGCGGACGCCCGGGCGCTGCTGTTCTACGGCAGCGCGTTCCACCGGGTCTGACGTCGGGTTCCCCACACCTCGGGAGGAGTGCACATGCTGGTGACCGTCACGGGCGGTACCGGTCTGGTCGGCTCGCACACGGCGGCGGAGCTGGTCCGGGCCGGGCACCGGGTCCGACTGCTGGTCCGGGACGCGAACGCGGTGGCCGCCGCCACCCGGCCGCTGGAGGTGCCACCCGACGCGGTGGACGTCGTCGTCGGGGACGTGACCGACGAGCGGTCGGTCGCCGCGGCGGTGCGCGGCGCGGACGCCGTCGTGCACGCGGCGTCGGTGTACTCGTTCGACCGGCGCAGGAGGGCGGAGATGCTGCGCACCAACGCCCGCGGCACGGAGGTGGTGCTCGGCGCCGCCCGCCGGGCCGGCGCCGGTCGGATCGTCCACGTGTCCAGCATCGCGGCGCTGTTCACGCCGGGCGTGCGGGTCATCCGCGAGGACTCGCCCGTCGGCACGACGCGCGAGCCGTACGCGGCCACCAAGGCCGCGTCGGAGGCCATCGCGCGGCGGCACCAGGACGAGGGGGCGCCGGTGGTCGTGAGCTACCCGCCGGCCCTCCTCGGGCCGCACGACCCGAAGTTCGGCGACCAGACCGACCGGCTGCGCAACACGCTGCGCGGGATCATGCCGATGTGGCCCGCGGGCGGCCTGCAGATCGGCGACGTGCGGGACACGGCGGCGCTGCACGTGGCGCTGCTGGGCCCGGACGCCGCCGAGCCCCCGGGGCGGCACTTCGGCCCCGGGCGCTACCTCACCACGCGCGAGTACGTCGAGGGGATCAGGCAGGCCACCGGGCGCGCGTTGCCCGCGGTGTTCCTGCCCCCGGCGCTGATGACGCCCGTCGGCCGGTTCGTCGACCTGGTGCAGCCGGCCTGGCCGTGGCACCTCCCCGCCGAGTACGGGGCGATCGCCACCGTCGGCGCGGCGGTCCGGGTCGACCCGGCCGCGAGCACGCTCGACCTGAAGCCCCGCCCGTTCGCCGACACGGTCACCGACACGGTGCGGTGGCTGGTCGACACCGGGGCGCTGACCGAACGCCAGGCGGGACGACGATGACGACTTCAGGGATCGACCGGGTCAACGGGCACGCGGACATCCGGCCGGAGCTGCCCCCGCGCACGATGGCGCTGCTCCGGGAGCGCAACGACGACCTGCGCGACCGGGCGGTCGCCAACGCCGACGCGGTGCGCCGGCAACGCGCGCTGGGCAAGCGCACCGCCCGCGAGCGCCTGGAGATGCTGCTGGACGAGGGCTCGTTCACCGAGGTCGAGCTGTACCGGCGGCACCAGGCGCACGGCCTGAAGGTGTCCGAGCACCGCCCGCACACCGACGGCGTGGTGGCGGGCTCGGGCACGATCGACGGCCGGCGCGTGTTCGTCTACGCGCAGGACTTCACCATCTTCGGCGGGTCGCTGGGCCAGGCGCACGCGGCGAAGATCCACAAGGTGATGGACATGGCCGTCGACACCGGCTCGCCGATCATCGCCCTGCACGACTCCGGCGGCGCGCGGATCCAGGAGGGCGTGATGGCGCTGGACGGCTACGGCGGCATCTTCCGCCGCCAGGTCGCCGCGTCCGGGATCGTGCCGCAGATCGCCGTGGTGCTCGGGCCGTCGGCGGGCGGCGCGGCCTACTCGCCCGCGTTGGCGGACTTCACGTTCATGGTGCGCGGCACCGCGCAGATGTACCTGACGGGACCGGACGTGGTGCACGCCGTGTCGGGGGAGGAGGTGACGCACGACCAGCTCGGCGGCGCGGCCGTGCACGGCGAGCTGTCCGGCGTGGCGTCGTTCGTGCACGACGACGAGGAGTCGTGCCTGGAGGACGTCCGCTACCTGGTGTCGCTGCTGCCGTCGAACAACCTGGAGCCGCCGCCCGCCCACGAGCCGGTGGGCGCGGTGGACGACGTGCGGCCGGACTTCGCGGCGATCGTGCCCGTGGAGCCGAACCAGCCCTACGACATGCGCGTGCTCATGGCGGAGGTGGTGGACGACGGGGAGTTCATCGAGGTGCACGAGGGCTGGGCGCGCAACGTCGTCGTGGCGTTCGGCCGGATCGACGGCGGTGTCGTCGGCCTGGTCGGCAACCAGCCGATCGTGTCCGCAGGCGTGCTCGACATCGAGGCGTCCCAGAAAGCGGCGCGGTTCGTGCGGTTCTGCGACGCCTTCGGCATCCCCCTCGTGTCGCTGGTCGACGTGCCCGGGTTCCTGCCCGGGACGGCGCAGGAGCACGCGGGCGTCATCCGGCACGGGGCCAAGCTGCTCTACGCCTACTGCGAGGCGTCCGTGCCCCGGATCCAGGTGATCGTGCGCAAGGCGTACGGTGGCGCGTACATCGTGATGGACTCGCGCTCCATCGGGACGGATCTGTCGCTGGCGTGGCCCACCAACGAGATCGCGGTGATGGGCGCGGAGGGCGCGGTGAACGTCATCTTCCGCAAGGAGCTGGCCGCCGCCGCCGATCCGGACGCGTTGCGCGCCGAGCTGCTCGCGGAGTACTCGGAACAGCTCGTGCACCCGTACTACGCGGCCGAGCGGGGGCTGGTCGACGACGTGATCGACCCGGCGCACACCCGGTCCGCGGTGGCGCGGGGGTTGGCGATGCTGCGGAACAAGCGCCGGCCCACCCCGCCGCGCAAGCACGGCAACGTGCCGCTGTAGCCCGCGGCGCGACGACAACGGCACCCCACCGCCCGGTGGGGTGCCGTTGTCGTGTGGGCGATACGCCGGGTGGTATACCTGCCGCAGGGTGCCGGAGCGGCTTGACGGGGTTCCATAACGCCGCTATAAATGGTAGTAAGACAGTGTTATGGAATCCCTGGACGGGGTGGTTCGCGTGGTCGCGTCGGTACGGGAAGCCGCGGAGTCGCCGGTCGTGCGGGGTCGGCTCCCCGTCGACCTGCGCGGTGCGGTGGTCTGGTCCGGCAGGTACGGGGTGTCCGGCGTCCGCCTGGGGCCCGACGGCGCGCGGTGGTACCGCGGGCCGCGCCCGGCCGCGCTCGCGCCCGCCGACCGGCCCTCCGGGGCCACGATGGCCCGACCCGTCTTCGACGGCGAGGTCTGGCACCCGGCCGTGTCGCACCAGGACTTCGGCTACGTCGAGCACGTGATGCCGGACGAGGGCGGCGGGGTGCTGCGCGCCGAGCCGTTCCCGCTGGAGGGCGCGCCCCGGATGCGCGCGGTCGGGGTGACCGAGCGGTTCGTCGTCGTCTTCGACTCGCCACCCCGCTACAGCCGCGCCGCCGACCTGGTCGGCCTGCGCGACCCGTACTCCGGTCCGGCTCGCGGCCCGGTGCGCGTCGGCCTGCTCGCCTACGGCCGGCCCGACTGGTTCGAGGCCGGCGAGGGCGAGGTGCTCTCCCTGGTCAACGCCTACGAGGACCTGGGCCGCGTGGTCGTGGACGCCGTCTGGGCGCCGGGCGTGCTGCGCCGCCACGTGATCGACCTCGCCACCGGCCGGGTGCGCCGCGTGGAGCTGGCCGCGGTGGACGTCGCCGGCGTGGACGAGCGCCGGACCGGCCGTCGGCACCGGTTCGTGTTCGGCGCGGCGGGCGCCGCGGTCGTCCGGCACGACGTGGCGCTCGGTTGCACGTGGCGGCGCGAGCTGGCCGTCACGCCCGGTCGGCCGGTGTTCGTGCCGCGCGGCCGGGAGGAGGGCGACGGCTGGGTGGTGGTGGTCGCGGGCGACGAGGTGCTGGTGCTGGACGCCGCCGACCTGGCCGGTCCGCCGGTCGCGGTCGTGCGGCTGCCGTTCGCAGTGCCCGCCTCGCGCAACGCCGCCTGGCTCGACGACCGCCCTCCGGCGTCCTGAGCGCCCGCCGGTCGCCCCTTGATCGCCTCGCCGCGTCGTGGCAGGTCCGCCGGGGTGGCGCTAAACTGGAGGGAACCATCCCTGGCACCGCGACGGCGAGGGGAACCGTGCCACGAAGCGCTGCCGAGACCCGTTCCCACGTCCTCCGGGTGGCCGCGGACCTGTTCTACCGCAAGGGCATCCGGGCCACCGGCGTCGACCTCGTCGCGGCCGAGGCGGGGATCGCGCCCACCACCCTCTACCGCCTGTTCGCGTCGAAGGACGACCTCGTCGGCGCCTACGTCGAGCGCGCGGACCTCGACTTCCGCGCCCGGTTCGGCGCGGCGGTCGCGTCCGCCGGACCGGACCCGCGCGAGCGGATCCTGGCGGTGCTCGACCTCGCGTTCGCGGAGGTCTCCTCCGCCGAGTTCCGCGGGTGCGCGTTCCTCATGTCGCTGTCCGAGTTCCCGGAGCCCACGCTGCCCGCGCACCGCAACGCCGTCGCGGCGAAGTCGTGGACGCGCGACCGGATCGGCGAGCTGGCCGAAGCGCTCGGCGTGGACGACCCGGCCGAGCTGGCCGACCACCTCATGCTGATCTTCGAGGGCGTGCACGCCTCCGGTCAGTCCTTCGGCCCGGACGGCCCCGCCCGGCGGGCCCGACGCCTGGCCGAGCGGGTCCTCGCCACCGCACCGCGGTCGAACGGCTCCTGACGCCCCGCCCGGCGGCCCGCGGTTTTCGATCCCCCTGCTCTCTGCCGGCCTGCCCGCTCTCCGTCGCGCCGGCCCCGGTTCGCCGCCCACCGCCGCCCCGCTGTCCGCCGCCGCGCCCGCTCACCGGCAGCCGCCGGTCCGTCTCGCGTCCCGCCGGGTTCGCCTCGCGCCGCCCGCTCCCCGCCCGCCGGTTCCCGCCCGGCCGCCCCGGTTCGTCAGCCGGCGGCCGGGGTTCGTCCGCCGCACTTCCGCGGCGATTCGCCCCCCTTTCGACCGAATGGTCCAAACCGGCTGCCGCAACAATTGTCAAGGGCTTGGGCCGGAATGACTACGGGAATGTGCGGACATCCGTCCCCATCGTTGCCCGCTCGCCGCTCCCAGGCCGCTGACCTGCGCCGACGTCCGCTTCCCACGGTTCGCCCGCCGTCCGGCGGGGTGTCGGAAAATAGCCCGGCGAGGTTGCATCACACCGTTTTCAATGACCCTGGTCAGCGGTATTCTGCCCCCGATCACCCAGTGCGCCGTGCGGTGCGGCACGGCCTCGGCCGGGCCTTCCCGACTTCGGCGCGGAGCGCCAGAGGGGACACAGGTGGCATGGTGAGAAGCTTCGACCGGGTGCGCAGGGTTGTCGTCGTCGGAGCGGGGTTGGCCGGCACCGCGACCGCCATCCGCCTCCTCCGGTTCGCCCGCGAGCCACTGGAAGTGGTGCTGCTCGAACGCCGTCCGGACTACCGGTGCTCCGGCGTGGCCTACCAGCGCGAGAGCAACCACTGGCACCACGTCTTCAACATCCAGGCGGGGCGCATGTCGGCCTTCCGCGAGGACGTGGACGACTTCGTGAACTGGGCCAACCACGAGGCGGACCGGTCGGACTGGCCCGCGGACTGGCGGGACTTCGCGTTCACCGAGTCCGGTCCGGCGCCGCGCCGGATCTACCAGGACTACCTGGTCGACCGGCTGGCCGAGGCCGTCCGCGAGGCGGCGCGCGGCGTGACGCTGGTCGAGGCCGACGGGGAAGCGGTCGACCTGGAGGTCTTCGGCGACCGCGCGCACGTCGTGGTGGAGCACCTCGCCCTGCCGGCCGGTTCCCCGGCGGTCGCCCGCGCCACCCTGGAAGCCGACCACGTCGTGCTCGCGACCGGCCTGGAGACGAAGCACCCGGCTTACGCCGCCGAGGTGCTGGACCACCCCGCGTTCGTGCGCAGCCCCTATTCGCCCGACGGCATCGACCGCGTGCTGAACGTCCGCAAAGACGCCGTGGTGGCCGTCATCGGCACCCTGCTCAGCGGGTACGACACCGCGACGCTGCTCCTGCGCCAGGGCCACGAAGGCCGCATCCACATGATCTCGGGTTCCGGGCTCACGCCGCGCACTTATCCGGCGGACCACCGCCACCAGGTCTTCGAGTTATCCCCGCCGCGCCTGTCCGCGGCCACCTACGAAGGGCGGGAGGAATTCGTCCGCCGGATCCGCGAGGAATGGGACCGGGCGTGCGCCGCCGTGGCCCGCGAGCACCCCGGGATATCGCCGGACGTGGTCACCGAACGGGTCGCGAAATCGTGGGAACCGCACCTCCCGGCAATCCTGGAACGCGTGCCCACCGACGAGTTGCGCGCCCTGCTCGACAGCTACGGCAGCCTCATCGCGGTATTGCGGGTGAGCGCCATGGCGTACACCACGGACATCGTCGATGCCGCCACCGGCGGGGACGGCCCGGTCGTGCTCACCGGCGGTCGCGTCCAGCGCATCCACGCCACCGACGCCGGCACGCTGGTCGTGACGGTCGCGGACGGGGGCACGACGCGGACCGTCGAGGCCGACCTGGTCGTCGGGCCGTTCGGCCGCGAGTCGAACTACGAGCGCGCGGACTCGGCGCTCTGGTCGAGCCTGCTGCGCCGCGAGCTGGCCGTGCCGCACCGCCGCACCGGCCGCGGCGTCGAGGTGGACCCGTGCGGCCGCCTCCTCGGACCGGGCGGAACGCCGTCCGGGCCGATCTCGGTCGTCGGCAGCCCGCGCGAGGGCGACGAGATCGTGCGCAACGGCCGGACCGGCGCGTTCACGTTCAACCTCGCCGCGATCAAGAACCACTCGGTGGAGGTCGCCGCGACGACGCTGCACCGGCTGGAGTCCTGCTACGACGACCGGGCGGCGGACCTCGTCCCGTCGTTGACCGACGCGCCCGACCCCGAGCTGCGCGACGCCGTGTCCGGCTCGGTCATGCTCGACGTCCGCCGGATGGCCACCCGAGACCGTGCCGACCGCGAGGTCGCGGCCGGTCGCCTGGAGGACAACCTCCGGCGGGTCCGGGAGGTGATCGCCCGCGCCGGCGGCGTCGTGCCCGACGACCGGGCGGTGCGGTTCGCGGTGAACACCGCGGCGACCACCAAGCTGACCGACCTCTCCGTGACCCCGCGCGAACTCCGGTTCCTGCTGGGGCTCGAAGGAGCCGCGGAACCGGTCGGCTGACCGAAACCCCTCCCTTCTCCCGTCACCATTCCTACGGTGCGGCGGCGGTGTCGGACCACTCCGCCGTTGCTCACCCCGACGGGTGGCGTGAACGGCACGCGGACCACCGACTACCACGGCGGATCGACTCGAACGGCGCACCACCTCGCACACGAGAAGATGCGGGACCGGGCGTACGACTGCGACGCTCGGGATCATGGCTCGACGCCTTCGACACAAACCCGGGGGGGCGGGTGGGGCGGGCGGGGTGGGGGGGGCCCGGGGAGGCGGCCGCCGCGAAACCTCCCCGGACCCCGTGAACTGCCCCG
>NZ_JBHYXZ010000159.1:11288-19121 GCF_042752395.1 Actinosynnema sp. NPDC059335
TGGGCGGCCCGGCCTCCCCCCCCGGGCCGCGGGGGGCGGGGGGCCCGCCCCCCCCCGCCCGCGGGGGTCGGCCCAGCCGACTCGTCCGCCAGGCCCGCGAACCGATCGGAATCGGTAGGAGGATGCCGTGAGCCCGCGCGAAATCCCAGGGGTGTTGCTCGTCGGTTCGCCGTCGGCGAGCGTTCGCGGTATCGCCAACCACACCGGAAGACCCCTGCCCGGTTCCGTCCTGGTGGTCGACGCGCTGGGGCCGGAGCTCTACGACACCATCGTGCGGTCGGTCGCGGTGATCTGCTCCGGCGGCGGCCGGACCGGTCACATGGAATCGCTGTGCCGGTCGCGCGGGATCCCGGTGCTGCGCGTGCCGCACGGGGAACTGGCCGGCGTGGTCGGGCACGTGACCGTCCGGACCGATCGCGAGTCGGTGGTCCTCGGCGAGCACGACGCCGCCGAGCCCGCCGGCGACTACCCCACCGTCACCCCCGACGACCTCAGGTCGGTGTGCGTCGTCATCGCCGACGCCACGGACATCCGCTCGACCAACGCGATCACGCCCCGCGTCGAGCAGGTCACCTCGTTCTTCATCCGGGAGGAGTTCGTCTGCCTCTCCTCGGGCCTGAGCCCGCTCGACGCGCTGCGGGCCGGGGTCGGCGAGGCGGCGCGCTACGGCGAGGCGATCGGCGCGCAGCTGTGCGCCATCGTCGCCGAGCTGCTGCCCGGCCAGCGCCTGGTGATGCGGCTGCTCGACCTGCGCTCCGACGACGCCGCGCAGATCACCAACTCCGTGGACGTGGACCACGAGACCAACCCCGAGCTGGGTTTACACGGCGCGCGGTGGCTGCTGCACGAGCCGCACTACCCGCACGCGTTCCACGCGCTCCGCGCCTACCTGGGCGAGCACCTGGGCCCGGAGGCCGACCGGGTCAGCTTCGCGGTGCCGTTCATCAACGACCAGGACGAGTTCCTGCGCCTGCGGGTCCGGCTCGACCTGCCCGACGACGTCCCGCTGTCGGTCTTCGTCGAGACGCCGGCGGCGGTGCACTCGGCGGCCGGGTTCTGCGCGGCCGGGGCGAGCGAGATCTTCATGGGCACCAAGGACCTGACCCAGTTCTACCTCGCCGCCGACCGCAGCAACCACCGGGTCGCCGCGTCCTACCAGACCCGGCACCCGGCGGTCCTGTCCGGTCTGCGCCAGTCCGTGGAGGCGGGCCGGGAGGCGGGGGTCCCGGTCCACGTGTTCGCCCTGGGCGCGGACGTGGGCCACTACTTCAAGCACCTGCCGGCGGACCGCTTCATGATGTGCACCGCCGAGCTGAGGCAGCTCGCCCAGGAGGCGCGGGCGGCGCGCTGACGCGTCCGCTGCGGGGTCACGACGGCGGTCGACCGCACGGTGCCCACGTCCACCGCGCGGTCGACGAGCGCGTGTCGGCGGCCCGGGTGTCGGCGGCCGGGTGTCAGCGGGTCGGGTGTCAGCGGGTCGGGTGTCGGCGGCCGGGTGTCGGTGGGCTGGGTGTCGGCGGCCGGGTGTCGGCGGCCAGGCGTCGGCGGCCCGGATGTCGGCGGCTGCGCGTCGGTGGGCCGGGTGTCGACAGGCCGGGCGTCGGCGGGCACCCCCTATCATCCCGGAGGTGACCGCCTACGACGATCTTGACGCGTTCGAGCACCTGGACACCTCCGCCCTGCCGCCGCGCCAGCAGCGGATCCTGGCGGTGATCCGCGACTGGGTGGTCCGGCACGGGTACTCGCCCAGCACGCGGCAGATCGGCGACGCGGTCGGGCTGCGGTCCTCGTCGTCGGTGTCCAAGCACCTGGCGAGCCTGGAGGAGAAGGGCTTCCTGCGGCGCGGCGAGACCGTGTCGCGGCCGATCGACGTGCGCCTGTTCCTGCACGAGCCGTCCGGGCGGGAGGTGCCGGACGACTCGGTGCCCGTGCCGGTGGTCGGGCACATCGCGGCGGGCGTGCCCATCGCGGCCGAGGAGCACGTGGACGACGTCCTGACCCTGCCCCGCGGGCTGACCGGCCGCGGCACCGTGTTCGCGCTGCGGGTGCGCGGCGACTCGATGGTCGACGCGGCGATCTGCGACGGCGACATCGTGGTGGTGCGGCAGCAGCACGAGGCCCACTCGGGGCAGATCGTGGCCGCGATGATCGACGGCGAGGCCACCGTGAAGGTGTACCGGCGGCGCAACGGCCACGTCTTCCTGGAGCCGCGCAACCCGGCCTACGAGGTGATCGACGGCGACCGGGCCGTGGTGCTGGGCACCGTCGTGTCGGTGCTGCGCAGCGTCTGAGGGCGGCCCTGAACTGACGGGCGGCACCGATCCCAGGGGGCGTTGCGCCGTTCGGCGGACACGCTGAGCGACCGCATCTCATCCGATCGGTCTACTGCACTCGGTCGTCGAGTGGATGCAGACTGGGGCCGGATGGGCGGAGGTCGGCATGGTCGGGATCGAGGCGGACGGCCCGGAGGACCGGGGCCTGCGGCAGTACCTGCGGCTGATCGCCCGGAAGCTGGGGATCGACCTGGAGTCGTGCTGGTACGAGTGCGCGCCCGACGCCACCGCCTACATCGCCCTGGACCAGCGGCTGCCGCGGCACCCGGACAAGGACCTGGCGCTGGTGTGGGACGAGCACACCGGGTGGTGCGCCGGGGTCGAGGTGGGGCGCGGCGCGGACCTGGTCGCGCTGACCTGGCTCGGGCCGCCCGTGCTGCCGTCGCCGGAGGCGGTCACCGGTTTCGTGTCCGACCTGGTCGCCGGCCGCCGTCCCGACCACCCGCGACCACCGGCCACGCCGACCGGCGACCTGGCCGACCAGCTGGTCCGGTACGCCGCCGGGGTGCCCTGACCGCCGGTCGGTGCGATCGCCGGTTGACGGGGCCGCCGGTTGACGGGGCCGCTGGTCGGGGCGGCCGTCGGTTGGTGCGATCGCGGTCAGTCGGCGGGGCCGCGCAGCGTCAGCACCACGCGCAGCACGTGCTCGACCGCGGACGGGAACGCCGCGCCCCTCAGCTCGCCGCGGGTGGCGAGGTTCTTGCCGGCGAACTCCAGCATCCGGTCCTCGCCGACGCGCCGGACCACGAGCGCCGCGATCTCCTCCAGGTCGAGGCCGGGGTGGTCCAGCCGGGTCAGGGCGAACTCGACCACCAGCTCCTCGTCCGTCATCGCCGCTCCTCCCGACCCCGTCGAGGGTAGTCGAGCTAGGAGGACCACCAGGAGAACCCGTCGTCCGACCGGTCCTCCGGTCGGTCGAACGGATCAGGCGCGTGGTGGCCGACGCCGTTCGCCGTGCGGTGGCCGACGCCGTCCGTGCCGTGATGATCCGGGCGGTGGTGGTCAGGCCCGTGGTGGTCAAGCCCGTGGTGAGCCGGTTCCCGGTGGTCGGGGTCGTCCCAGCCCCGGGGCTCGACGCCGTTGCGCACGGTCGCCAGCGCCTCGTCCTGCGTGCGGTGCAGGCGGAGCAGGTCTTCCATGTCGGTCATCCGGATCGGCCGGGCCACGGTGCGCCTGCCGGCCACCACCGCGAACCCCGCGCCCAGCACGTCGGCCCGCTGCCGGGCCTCCACCAGCACCGCGATGCCCATCGACCCGAAGAACCCCACGTCGCCCAGGTCCACCACCAGCGCGGACGTCTGCCCGTTCAGGCAGCTGAACAACGCCTGCCGCACGTCACGGAACGTGTCGACGTCGAGGTCGCCGTGCACGGCGGCGACCACCACCCCGTCGTCCCCGACGTCCTCGACCGTCACCGACGGCTGATCGACAATCCCGTGCACGTCGCTCCCTCGCACCGACCTCGGCTGCGGACCAGGTCACCGTCCCCCACCTTTACCCCTCGGGACCCCGTCCGACACCGCCAACGTGACGCTGTGCGCGTGCCGACCGTCACCCACTGCCCAGGCACACGAACGGGCGGCGCAGCGGGTCCACCGCGATCGCGTCGGCCAGCGCCACGGCCGGCCGCGCGCCGGCGGCGAGGCTGCGGTGGTAGTCGTCCATCGCGGCGGCGCACGCCTGGTCGCCCACACGGCTCAGCGGCGCGACGACCAGCTGCGAGCCGCTGGCCAGCAGGGCGCTCGCGAAGCCCAGCGGCTCGTCGCCCGGCCGGATCCGGTTGAGCGCCAGCTCGCACGCGGCCAGCACGACCTGCCGGGGCGGGTGCGCCAGGGCCGCCATCTCGTGCGCGTAGACCGGCCCGTCGCTCAGCTCCAGCCGGGAGAACAGCGCGTTCTCCGGCTCGTGGACGCCGTGCGCGGCCAGGTGCGCGATCTCCGCGCCGTCCAACGCGTCCAGCACGGCGGCGACGGTGGCCCGCTCGCCCGACACCAGGCCGGCGGTGGTGTAGTGCGCGCCCAGCTTGTCGATCTCGCCGACGGCGGCCGGCAGCCCGGGGCCGCGGACCAGCACGGTGCCGCCCGGGGCGCGGGAGCCGGCGCGGTCGGCGGCCAGCCACGCGGTCGCCGACGGGGCCACCGCGGTCGGCCGCCCGTGCAGCGTGGGCAGCACGCCCCACGGCACCGCGTACAGCGCGCCGGTCGGCACGATCACCAGCTCCCGCTCGCCGATCAGCTCGGCCAGCGGCTGGATCAGCAGCGCGTCGAGCCGTGCCGCCTGCTTGCGCGCGGACCCGGCCAGCACCTGCGCCAGCGGTTCCGGCAGGTGGTCCGGGGCGAGGGCGTTGAGGTCCGCGTTCAGCATCCGGGCGCTCTCCGCCGCCTCGTCGGCCGACCCGAGCCGGGCCAGCCGCACGTCGGAGCCGACCACGACGACCGCGACCAGCGCGTCCTCCGATGCCGCGAAGCTGACCAGGGCGCGATCGCCCAGCCGGGCCATCACGTCGGTCAGCCGGGCCACCGGGCGGGGCGCGCCCCACCGGCCGGTGTGCCAGCCGAGCCGGTTGGCCTCGCGGAGGCGTTCGGCGCGGCGCTGGCGCAGCGCGGCGGTCGCGTGGCCGTCGTGCTCGGCCTGGTGGATGGACTGCGTGAGGCTGCGGACCTCGGCGATCCGCTCGGCCAGCTCGGGGTTGTCGGCGTGGGTCAGCGGCTCGTAGCGGTAGGTCTGCGCCCGCGTCCGCTCCAGCCAGGCGAACAACCGGCGGGCGTTGCCGTCGTCCAGCACCAGGTGGACGCCGAGCTCGGCCAGCTCCCGGCCGTGCAGCGCGGTGCCGGACAGCAGCTCCAGCCCTTCCATCCGGTCGCGCACGTGGTCCAGGTCGGTGAGGCCGGCCCGGATCTCGACCAGCGCGGCCGCGCGTCGGCCGCGGGCGACGGCGAGCTCCGCCCGGCACAGCCGGCGCAGCATCCGGTAGTCGATCGCGGTGAGCCGGCCCGGCCGCGGCACCGCGTCGAGGATCGCCGCGGCGGTCTCGACGTCGCCGCGCCGCAGTTCCAGCCGGACGGCCAGCATGCGGGCCAGCGCCGCCTGCTCGGCCAGCCTCGGCACGGGGAGCGCGTCGGCGAACTCCACGGCCCGCCGGGGCAGCGACCGCGGCACCCGGCCGGACCGCAGCGCCAGGCGCGCGTCCACGCGCAGCCCGATGAGCGTCGCGTTGGCGACGCAGGTCTCGCAGCCCCAGCGGCGCATCCGCTGCCGCGCCGAGGAGGCCATGGCGCGGGCCAGGTCGAGGTCGCCCGCCATGTCGGCGGCCGCCGCCCGGTACAGCTCGACGTTGGCCAGGTAGCGCGTGAGGCCGTGCTCGGCCCGCAGCTCGGCGAGGACGCCGTCGAGCTGGGAGCCCGCCTCCTCGGCCAGCCCCGCGGCCATCAACGCCTGCGCCCGGTCCAGGCCGAGCAGCACCGGCACGCCGAGGCCCTGCTCGCGGAACGAGCGCTCGCTGTGCGCGTAGCGGCGCAACGCCGCCGGGACGTCGCCGATCCGCAGCTCCAGCACGCCCAGCGAGTGGTTCGCGTCGGCCGCCCGTTCCCACAGCTCGTGCTCGGCGGCCAGCGACGCCGCCCGGGTCAGGTCGAGCCGGGCCTGGCTGATGAGCCCCAGCCGGGTGTGCGCCGTGCCGCGGCTCCACAGCGACTTCACGATCAGCTCGGCCACCGCGCGGGTGGGCCGCCCGCCCGCGAGCCGGTGCTCGTAGTGCTCCAGCGCGGCGTCGAAGACGGCGATGGCGTCCTCGATCCGCCCCGCGTTCAACATCTGCAGGCCGCGGTTGTGCTCGACCGCGCCGCGCAGCTCGTCCTTCACCAGCGGGTCGGCGACGTCCTCGACCATCCGCCGCACCTCGGCGAGCCCGGCCAGCGCCGCGCCCGGACCGGAGTTCTCGGCGTCCAGCGCCGCCAGCGTCGAGGACAGCCGAATTCGCGTGACCTGCCAGAATTCCCGCGTTTCCGGATCATGCGGGTCGAGCGCGTCGGCCAGGTTTTTCCCCCGGCGCAGCAGGCGCACGGCGTCGTGGTGCCTCCCGGCGCAGGACGCGTCCACGCCGCGCCGGTGCAGTTCGCGCGCTTCACGGATGACAAGGGTTTCGTCACGGGCGACGGTCACTGTCACCTGTCCATGACAGCACAGAACACCACGAAAAAGCGCCCGCCGACCAGGAGACCTGGTCGACGGGCGCCATCACGGTTGACACCGTCAGTGGGCCGGCGCCTTCGTCACGCAGCCACCGCCCACGCACAGCGGGGACAGCTCGCCGTCCTCGTGCGTGTGGTCGTGGTGGTGTTGGTGCTGGTCCTGGTCGGTTTCCGGCACGACCGGCGTGGTGGTGTCGTCCTGCGGGACGTCCTCGTCCCTGAAGTCGGTCTCGGTCGGCGTGGACAAGCTGATCTCCCTCCCCTGAGGATCTGTCTCGGCCTTGCGATCCACTCAGCTGACTTCCCTGAGTGATGTCGAGCGGGCCCCTCGTACCGCTCGAACAGGGCAATGGTGGCACAACGGCTTAACGATGGAGAGGGAATTTCGCAGATTGGTTACTCGATCAGCGTCCACTCGTGCGTAAGACCGCCCCTGAATCACCCATTCAGGTACATCGCAGAACCTAGTCGTTGGGCCGGTAGCAGTCCTCGAATCCGTCCGGTTTGGGCTGATTGCCCGCGAGCGCGGCGACGACGTCGGACTGCCTGAGGTTCTCCGGGTAGCCGGGCCAGTCCGGCTCCTGACCGTTGACGTGCAGCTCGTCCAGCCAGTAGCCCGACTGGCCGGACACCTTCTCGAACTCCAGGTCGCAGCCCTTGACGCGCACCGTGACCTCGATGACCTTCTGCGACGACTTGACCGTCCGCTTGCCGACCTTCTTGGTCTTCTTCTCGGTCTCGCTGCGCGGCTCGCCGACGCCGCTGAAGCCGGCGGCCTTCAGCTCCTCGACGAACCGGTCCTCGTTGCTCGCGCACCCAACCAGGGAGGCGGCGAGGCCCAGGGCCAGCAGCACGGGCGTGAACTTCGTGGTCATGGCGGACAGCCAACAGCGGCGGCCGCGGGCGCGTGCGGTGGTTGATCAACCGTTACCGCGCCGTGACGCCGTCGTGGCGTTACCCCGATCGACCGACCGGCGGCGCGCGACCGGCGCAAGGTCGGCGGGAAGCCGAATCGACCGGCGAACGACCGACAGGACCGGCCACGTTCCCTCTTTAGGGTGACGCCGTTGATCACGGCCGCCGACCGGTACCGGGGGGATCCGCCATGAATGGGTTCGGGAGCCGGGTGCGGACCGCCACCGGCGCGGTCCTGCTCGCCACCGCACTGACCACCGGCTCAGCCGCCGCCCTGGCCGCCTCACCTGCCTCGGCTGCCGCCCCGGCCGCGGGTCCGCCCGCCGCCGGGGCCGCCGCGCCGCTCGACAGCCCGCCGCCCGCCGCGGCTGTGTCTTTTACACAAATACGAGCCC
>NZ_JBHYXZ010000160.1:0-7110 GCF_042752395.1 Actinosynnema sp. NPDC059335
ACCGCCTGTCCCTGGGCGGACATCAGGACCACGATCGCCCGACGTAATCGCACCGGGTCCTTCGCGGTGCGACCGATCCGGGCCAGCTTGCGGCCCTCCTCCATGGACAACGGCCGGACGAACACCTCCGGACGACGACCCACGACCACCTCCCGCTCGACATGGGAGGACCAGCCTGGACCGTCAGCCCGCCACGCCGATTAGCGGTCAACGTTCCGAGATGCAGCACTAGGTACGGGGAGCACCTACCTGCCGGGTCCGCAGGTGTGCGGACGCTCCCCCCGCGGCGAGCGGTCGGCGGCCGTTCCGGGTGCCGTGGAATCGGGTGTGCTCCAGCCACACCTCCGTTCAGCCCAGCGGGTTGTCCCGGGCGAAGGTCGCTCACCGGGAAAGGCGCAGGTCACCGCGTCGGCGACGGCATGCCGAAGCGACCCCGACCAGCGGCCGGCGCGCCGTGCCGCGCCGGCGAAGCCGAAGGGCCCTCGCCACCGCGGGCGGGTTCGCCGCCCGGCCCGCGACCTGACGGATGCGGCGTCGATTCTTTGCCCGCCGTCGCGCCGCGCCCCCACGATCACGGTGTCGACGAAGTGGTGTTCAGCCCTGAACTGAGCCGTACGACCGCGCGGCTTCCGCTTGCGCTCGTGCCGAGTCCCTTCGTGATTGGAGAGTCCGTGAACATCGCCGGGCGCGTTCGTCCGACCGGGGTCGCCCTGCAGCAACCCGACTGGGACGACCGCGAGTCCGTGAACCGGGTCCGGGACACGTTGGCCGCCCGGCCGGGCCTCGTCGCCGCGGCCGAGGTGGCACTGCTGCGCTCCGCGCTGTCGGCGGTGGCCGCGGGCCGCGCGCAGGTCGTGCAGGCGGGTGACTGCGCCGAGGACTTCGCCGAGTGCGAGGCGGGCTACGTCGCGCGCAAGGTCGGCCTCCTCGACGTGTTGGCGGGCACGATGAGGATGGCCACGCACCGGCCGGTGGTCCGCATCGGCCGCATCGGCGGCCAGTTCGCCAAACCCAGGTCGAGCCCCACCGAAGAGGTCAACGGCGTGGTGCTGCCCGCGTTCCGGGGCCACATGGTCAACCGGCCCGACCCCGACGCGGAGCGCCGCAGACCCGATCCCGAGCGGATGCTGATGGGGTACGACGCGGCCGCGACCGTCAGCGCGCTGCTCGGTTGGGGCGGCGCGGCGCGCCGGCTGGTCGACCCTCCCGTGTGGACCAGCCACGAGGCGCTGCTGCTCGACTACGAGATGCCGTTGCTGCGGCAGGACGAGCGCACCGGGGCGACGTTCCTGGCGTCCACGCACCTGCCGTGGATCGGCGACCGCACCCGCCAGGTCGACGGCGCGCACGTCGAGCTGCTGGCCGGGGTCGCCAACCCGGTCGGCTGCAAGGTCGGCCCGTCCACGACCGCCGACGAGCTGCTGGCGCTGGCCGAACGCCTGGACCCGCGCCGCGAGCCCGGCAGGCTGGTCCTGATCGCCCGCATGGGCGCCGGCCTGGTCACCGAGCGGCTGCCCCGGCTGGTGGCCGCCGTGCGCACGGCCGGCCACCCGGTGGTCTGGCTGTGCGACCCCATGCACGGCAACACCACGCGCACCGACGAGGGCCTCAAGACCCGCTACCTCACGACCGTCGTCGCCGAGATCGAGCTGTTCCAGCGGGTGCTGCGCGCCGAAGGCGGCGTCGCCGGCGGCCTGCACCTGGAGACCACGCCCGACGACGTCACCGAGTGCGTCGTGGACGAGTCCGAGGACCGCCACGTCGGCGACAAGTACACGAGCTACTGCGACCCCCGGCTCAACCCGGAGCAGGCGATTACCGCCGTGGCGGCGTGGACCGGCTGACCGCGCCGGCCACCGCGACCCCACCGTTCGGACCCGGGCACGGCGACACCGCGCCCGGGGCGCGATCGTCAAAGGAGCGACACATGACCGGTATCCCCCCGATCGCCACCTACCCGTTGCCGACGGCGGGCGACCTGCCCCCCAACACCGCGACGTGGACGGTGGACCCGACGCGGGCGGTGGTGCTGATCCACGACATGCAGCGCTACTTCGTCCGGCCGTTCCCCCGACCCGTGCGCGACCGCGTCGTGGCCAACATCGCGGCGGTGCGCGCGGCGTGCGCCGACCGCGGCGCCAAGGTGGCCTACACCGCGCAACCCGGCGGCATGAGCGAGCGGGACCGCGGTCTGCTCAAGGACTTCTGGGGACCCGGCATGCGGGTCGACCCCGAGGACCGCCGCATCGTCGACGAACTCGCGCCCGCCGACGAGGACCGGGTGTTCACCAAGTGGCGCTACAGCGCGTTCTTCCGCTCAGACCTGCTGGAGTGGATGCGCGCGGACGGCCGCGACCAACTGGTCGTGTGCGGCGTGTACGCGCACGTGGGCGTGCTCGGCACGGCGCTGGACGCCTACGCCAACGACATCCGCGCGTTCCTGGTCGCCGACGCCATCGGCGACTTCACCGAGCAGCACCACCGCATGGCGGTCGACTACGCGGCCCGGTGCTGCGCCGTGGTCGCCACCACCGACACCGTCCTGGACCAGGTCCGGGCGGCGCACGAGCAGAAGGCGGCGCTGTGACGGGCAACGGTGACCTGCTGGACCGGATCCTCGCCGCGCCGCACCGGCCGTTCGCGCTGGTGCACCGCGCCGAGGCGGGACAGGGCCGGGTGGACGTGCTGGTCGGCGAGGTGTCGACGCCCGACACGCTGGCGGGCATCGCGCTGCCGGACGGCCCGGTGGCGCACGACCGGCACGACGTGCTGGCGATCGTGCCCTACCGGCAGATCGGCGAACGCGGCTACGCCCACCGCGACGACGGCGAGCCGCTGATCGCGCTCACCGTCGCCGACCAGGACGCGCTGCCGCTGGACGACCTGCTGCGCAGGCTGCCCGACGTGCCGCTGGAGCTGGACCGGGGCCGGTTCGAGCCGGACGACGAGACCTACGCCGGGATCGTCCGCCGGATCGTGTCCGACGAGATCGGCCGGGGCGAGGGCGCGAACTTCGTCATCCGCCGCACGTTCGTCGCCGACGCCGCGGGGTTCTCGCCGGTGTCCGCGCTGTCGTTGTTCCGCAGGCTGCTGCGCGACGAGACCGGCGCGTACTGGACGTTCGTCGTGCACACCGGCGACCGCACGTTCGTCGGCGCGACACCGGAACGGCACATCAGCGTCACCGGCGGCACGGCCGTGATGAACCCCATCAGCGGCACCTACCGCTACCCGCCGTCGGGGCCCTCGCTGGACGGCGCGCTGGAGTTCCTGGCCGACAACAAGGAATCCGACGAGCTGTACATGGTCCTGGACGAGGAACTGAAGATGATGGGCCGCGTCTGCGAGGGCGGCGGCATCGTCCACGGGCCGTACCTGCGCGAGATGGCCAGGCTGGCGCACACCGAGTACTTCATCACCGGCCGCACCGAACGCGACCCGCGCGAGATCCTGCGCGAGACGATGTTCGCGCCCACGGTCACCGGCAGCCCGCTGGAGAGCGCGTGCAAGGTGATCGGCCGTCACGAGCCCGACGGCCGCGGCTACTACAGCGGCGTCATGGGCCTGATCGGCCGCGAGGCGGGCGGGCGGCGGTCCCTGGACTCGTCCATCCTCATCCGCACGGCCGTGGTGGACGCCGGGGGAGAGCTCCGCATCGGGGTCGGCGCGACGCTGGTGCGGCATTCCGACCCGGTCGCGGAGGCCGCCGAGACCAGGGCCAAGGCCGCGGGGCTGCTGGCCGCGCTCGGCTCGTCCGGCGGAACCGGGCGGGCCGACCGGGTCGGCCTGGCCGAGCACCCCGACGTCCGGGCGGCGCTGCGCTCGCGCAACACCGACATCGCCGGGTTCTGGTTCGCCGCCGACGACTCCCGCGACGCGCCGCACCCCGACCTGGTCGGCCGTCGGGTGCTGATCGTGGACGCGGAGGACACGTTCACCTCGATGCTGGCGCACCAGCTGCGCGCGCTCGGGCCGGAGGTCGTCATCCGCCGCTTCGACGAGTCCTACGACCTGGACGGGCACGACCTGGTCCTGATGGGGCCCGGACCCGGCGACCCCCGCGACCGGCACCACCCGAAGATCGCCCACCTGAGGTCCGCGGTGGGCACGCTGCTGGCGCGCCGGCTGCCGTTCCTGGCGGTGTGCCTGAGCCACCAGGTGCTCAGCGCCGAGCTGGGGCTGCCGCTGGTCCGCCGCGAGGTGCCGAACCAGGGCATCCAGCTGCCCGTCGACCTGTTCGGCACGGTCCGGCGCGTGGGCTTCTACAACACCTTCGCGGCCCGCAGCGCGGAGAAGGTGCTGCGCCACCCGCGGGTCGGCGCGGTCGAGATCAGCCGCGACCCGGTCACGCACCAGGTGCACGCCCTGCGCGGGCCGCACTTCGCGTCCATCCAGTTCCACGCGGAGTCGGTGCTGACCCAGCACGGCCCGGCGATCCTCGGCGACCTGTTCGCCGGTCTGGTCGCCGGCCTGCCCGTGGGGAGCCGTGCGAGGTGACCCACGACCGCGGGGCAGGAGGGCTGGCGGACACGGCCACGCTGGCCGGGTCGCGGGGAGCCGTGCGACTCGACCGGTCGGGCGGTCCGGCGGGCGCCGCCGCACCGGCGTGCGCACGGGGAGCGGCGTGGCGGACCCGGCCGCCGGAACCGGTCTCGCCGGGCTGTTCGAGGGCAGCCGCACGCCGTGACAGGCCGGGCGGTCCGGCGGAGACCGGCGACGAGCGGGGAGCGCCATGAACCACCACCGACGATTCCGCCGGTTGCTGGCGGCGACGGCGTTGGCCGCTGCGGCGGGCCTCACCGCCGGGTGCGTCTACGTCGGCGAGGCGTCCGGCCCCGGGCCGGCCACCCGGCCGTCCTCCGGGGCTCAGCCGCTCAAGGTCGCCGTCTTCAACAACTACCCGCCCGCCGAGTACGTGGAGAACGGCGAGCTGACCGGGTGGATGATCGAGATGCTCGACCCGCTCGCGCGGGAGACCGGGCTGACGTTCGAGATCGTGCAGGTCACCAACTTCAGCACGCTCATCCCCGGCCTGCAGAGCGGCCGGTTCGACGCGGCGGCGGCGAACCTCACCGTGTCGGCGGAGCGCACCGAGATCATCGACATGGTCACCGTCGACGCCGTCGGCACCGGCTTCTCCACCGCCAACGGCAGCGGCATCGAGGTCCGGTCCGCGCTCGACCTGTGCGGCCGCGACGTCGGCATCCTCTCCGGCTCGGTGTTCGAGCCGCAGCTCCGCGCGATCAGCGACGAGTGCACGGCCGCCGGCGCGCCACCGGCCCGCGCGCACCTCTACCCGGACAGCAGCTCCGCGGTCCTGGCCGTGGGCAACCAGCGGGTGAACGTGTTCATGGGCTCCTACTCCGAGGTCGTGCACTCGGCCAACCAGTCCGGCCGGCTGACCGTGCAGCCCTACCAGTTCGCCAAGCTGCCGGAGGCGATCGGGTTCCCCAAGGGCTCGCCGCACACCCGCGCCGTCCTGGACGCGGTCAACAAGCTGATCGCCTCCGGCGAGTACGAGGCGCTGCTGGCGAAGTGGAAGGTGCCGGGCATCGCGATCACCGAGTCCCGGCTCAACCCCGAGGTCCCCTGACCACCGCGTCCCCGACCACCGGCGTCCCGTTACCACGGGCGTCCCGTTACCACCGGCGTCCCCTGACCACCGGCGTCCCCGACGGAGAACCCATGTCGCGCAGGCACACCCCACTGGTCGAGCCACGGGCCGAGGACGACCCGACCCCGGTCGGCGCCGGGCGGCGCGTCCGCGCCCCGGTGCACGTCGGCTGGTGGATCGTCACCGCCGTCGTCGGCCTGACGCTGCTCAACATCGTCGGCGCGATGGCGCAGAGCCCCAACATGGACTGGGGCGTGGTGTGGGACTTCTTCCTGTCCACCGACGTGCTCGCCGGGCTGCTGCGCACCCTCGAACTGACGGTCATCGCGATGGTCTTCGGCATCGCCGGCGGCGTGCTGCTCGCGGTCATGCAGCTGTCGCCCGTGCCGGCGGTGGTGTGGTTCAGCAAGACCTACGTCTGGTTCTTCCGCGGCACGCCGCTGCTCGTGCAGATCCTGTTCTGGTACAACCTGGCGGCGCTCGTCCCGTCGATCGGGCTGAGGGTGCCGTTCGGCCCGGTCCTCTTCCAGGTCGACACCAACGACCTGATCACGCCGTTCCTCGCGGCGATCGTGGCGCTCGGGCTCAACGAGGCCGCCTACATGGCCGAGGTGGTCCGCGGCGGCCTGCTCGCGGTCGACCACGGCCAGCACGAGGCGGCGCGGGCGCTGGGCATGAGGCACGGGCAGACGCTGCGGCGGGTCGTCATCCCGCAGGCGCTGCGGGTCATCGTGCCGCCGACGGGCAACCAGGTGATCAGCATGCTGAAGGCGTCGGCGCTGGTCAGCGTCACCTCGACGCCCGAGCTGCTGTACTCCGTGCAGATCATCTACAACACCACGTTCGAGACGATCCCGCTGCTGATCGTGGCGAGCATCTGGTACCTGATCGTCACCAGCGTCCTGCACGTGGTCCAGCGGTACGTGGAGCGGCGCAGCGCACGAGGGGAGCACCGCCCGTCCGCCGCGCCGCCCGCCCGGTCGCGCGTGCGCCTGCGACCGCCCTTCACCCGCCGCACGCCGTCCGAGTAGGAGGAGCACCGTGCCCCAGACCGTCCTGCGCATCCGCGACGTGCACAAGAGCTTCGGCCGCACCGAGGTGCTGCGCGGCATCGACCTCGACGTGGCCGCGGGCGAGGTGGTGTGCCTGCTCGGGCCGTCCGGCTCGGGCAAGAGCACCCTGCTGCGCACGATCAACCGCCTCGAACCCCTCGACCGCGGCGCGGTGTACCTCGACGGCGAGCTGATCGGGTACCGGGAGTCCCGGGGACAGCTCGTGGAGCTGTCGGACCGGCGGCTGTCCCGGCAGCGGGCCCGGTTGGGGATGGTGTTCCAGTCCTTCAACCTGTTCCCGCACATGACCGTGCTCCAGAACGTCGTCGAGGCCCCGATCCGGGTCAAGGGCGAGGACCCCGCCGCGGGGCGGGGCGCCCGGCTCCACCATCTGGCGCGGGTCCGGCGGGGGCTGCCGCCCCCCGCCGACCCCCGCGCGCGGTA
>NZ_JBHYXZ010000160.1:7120-19092 GCF_042752395.1 Actinosynnema sp. NPDC059335
CGCGTGTCTCCCGCGCGCCCCCCCCGCGGGGCCGCGCCCCCCCCCCCGCCCCCGGCGCCCCGGGGGGGGGCGGGGCGCCCGGCCCCCCGCCTACCCGCGCCGGCTGTCCGGCGGCCAGCAGCAGCGCGTCGCCATCGCGCGGGCGCTGGCCATGAACCCGGCGGTGATGCTGTTCGACGAGCCGACCTCCGCGCTGGACCCGGAGCTGGTGGGCGAGGTGCTCGACGTGATGAGACGGCTCGCGTCCGAGGGCATGACCATGCTCGTGGTCACCCACGAGATCGGGTTCGCCCGCGACGTCGCCGACCGCGTGGTGTTCATGGACCGCGGCGTCGTGGTGGAGGAGGGACCCGCCCGGGAAGTCCTCGACCACCCCCGCCACCAGCGCACGCAGAGCTTCCTCGCCCATGTCCGGTGACCGCTCCGCCGGCCGCTCAGCGGCCCTCGACCGCGCCGGCCCCGGGTCGCGCGCCGACCAGCTCGCGGACCCGCAGCAACCGCAGCGCGAGCTGGATCTCCAACGCCCGCGCCGGTTGCTGCCAGTCCGGGCCGAGCAGCTCCTTGATCCGGTCCAGCCGCCGGGTGACCGTGTTCGTGTGCACGTGCAGGCGTTCGGCGGCGTAGGTCGGGCTCGCGCCCGCGTCGAAGTACGCCTGGAGCGTGGGCACCAGGTCGGTGAAGCGCTCCCGGTCGTACTCCAGGACCGGCCCCAGGACGTCCTCGACGATGCCCGCGACATCGTCGTCACCGGACATCAGCGCGCCCACGAACCCCAGCTCGCGCATGGACGCCGCGCCGCCGCTGACCCCGAGCGCCACCACCGCACCCAGGCACCGCACGGCCTCGCGGTACCCCTCCCGGATCGACTCGGCCCCGGTCAGCGGCCCGGCCGCGCCGACCGAGAGCGGACGGCCCAGCGCGGCCGCCACCGCCGACGACACGTCCCGCGCGACGATGCCCGCGTCGCTGCCGGGCAGGAGCATGATGAGGTGGCCGTCGAGGGTGCTGCGCAACCCGCCCATGCGCCGCGCGTACATCGCCGCCCACGCGTTGGCCCGGCACTGCACGCCGCTCTCCGGCCTCGCGACCACCATCAGGTACGGCTTGGTCAGGTCCAAGCCGATCCGCCGCGCCCGTTCGGTGAGGTGGCGCGGCACCCGCTGGTCGTCGCTGAGCGTGTCGTGCAGCAGCCGGTCGCGCGCCTCGTCGTCCGCCCCGGCCGCCCCGTCGCCCCGCCGGATGAACAGGACCGCGACCTGGGAGACCAGGCGCAGCTGGGCGCGCCCGGCGGCGGGCAGGTCGCCGGGCGCGGACAGCACCAGCGAGCCGACGTAGTCCTTGCCGATGCACAGCGGGGCCACCCACTTGCCGTCCCTCGACTCGGCGTCCTGGCTGGTCATGGTCGCGGCCATGGCCACCTGGGTCGTGTCGTCGCCGTCGTCGGGCCCCGTGCCCGCGGTGACCAGCACGTCGCCGGACGCGGTGTAGGCGGTCACCCGCCCGCCGAACGCGTCGGCCGCGGTGGCCGCGAGGGTGTTCAGGTCGCCGCCGGTGAGCAGCATGTCCACCAGCGCCGTCTGCAGGTGGTGGTACTCGTGGAACTTCTCCGCGCTGGTGGAGACCTGTGACAGCCGCCGCTCCAGCTCGGCGGCCCGCGCCTCGGCCTCCAGGCGCAGCCTGGTGGTCTGGAGGTGGATGCTCGCCAGGATGCCCAGCGACACCAGCAGCGACCGCTCGTCGGCGGTGAAGTGGTGCACCTTCCGGCTGGCCACGTACAGCCGTCCGCCGGAGGTGTGGGCGTGGGGGTCGCCGTGGCTGAGCGGGACCGCGATCAACGCGTGCAGCCCCTCAGCGCGGACCATCTTCTCGAACGCCGGCGACAGCGTGACCCGCTCGTCGGTCCGCACGTCGTGGGAGGCGAACGGGGCGGCGTCGGTGCGGCCCGCGGCGGTGATGTGGTCGTCGGCGGGCAGCAGCAGGCCCACGCTCAGCTCGGAGGTGTGCCCGTCGGCGGCGAGCACCCGCACCTGGTCGTTCTCGCCGTCCGGCAGGGCGACGAAGGCCATGTCCATGCTCAGCAGGTGCCGGGCGCGGCGGGCGATGGCGTGCAGCAGGGCGTCCACCGAGTCGTAGGGGATCGCGAGGTCCCGGGTGGCGTCGATGAGGGCGGTGAGCCCCGCCTCGCGGGTGCGGCCGCGCTGGATCTGGGCGTGCACCCGCAGCGCCTGCCACACCGACGCTTTCACGTCGGTGTCCGCCATGCCCGAGATCCCCGACCTGCGCATGTCGTCCAGGAAGTTCGCGAACGCGTCGACCGGCGCGCCGGTGGCGAGCAATTCGAGTAACTCCTCAATGCCGCCGGCCGCCGTCCGCTGCGAAGGCACGAAGGTTTCCATTCCCAGAACACCCCCAGTGTGTGCGGCGCGATCACTCGATCGCACCAGGAATTTCGTTCGGCAATCACGCTCTGTGAACGGCCCCGGCAAGCCTTCCCAGTGTATCCAGTGGATGAAAGAGATGCCGATCACGATCCGCGAGTGGGCGGAGGCGCGCTCCGCCCACTCGCGTTGAAATACTTCCCTCCGGGATCAACCGAATGGCGGCTCGGTCAGACCTTCTTGCGCAGCCCTTGGGCGAGCAGCGTCACGACCGCGAAGCCCAGGATCAACCAGATGCCGGGGTAGAGGTCGCCGAGTTGGACCGCCGGCACGATCACCGCGGTGACGAGCGCGAGACCGAACGCGCCACCGACCTGGAGCGAGCTGTTGATCATGCCCGCGGCCAGGCCCTGGTCCTCGTCGCGCACGCCGTTGGTGCCCGCGACCATGAGCGCGGCGAGGCTGAGCGCGAAGCCGATGCCCCAGATGACCGACACCGGGACGAGCACGGTCCACAGCTCCGGCTCCGGGCCGATGCGCAGCATCAGCAGGTAGCAGGGGATGAACGACACCAGGCCGACCATGAGGACCTTGTTGACGCCGAACCGGTCCATCAGGTAGCCGAGCTTCGGCCCGATGATGACGACCATCAGACCCGCGGGCAGCAGCACGAACGACATGTGCCACGGCTCCCAGCCGTTCATGTTCTGCAGGTACAGCGCCAGCACGAACTGGAACGCCATCGCGCCGCCGTACAGCAGGAACGAGCTGACGTTCGCGGCCACCAGGTTGCGGTTGCGGAACAGGTCGAGCCGGATCAGCGGCTCCCGGACCTTGCGCTCGATCATCACGAACGCGATCAGCAGCAGCGCGGCCACGACGAACCCGCCGATCGTGCGCGCCGAGCCCCAGCCGACCTCCGGCGCCGTGACCACCGTGAACACCAGCAGCAACATGCCGAGCAGCAGCGTCAGCGCGCCGCCGACATCCAGGCGCGCGGACTCGGTGCGCGGCGGGTCCGGCGGCAGGAAGCGCAGCGCGCCGATCAGCAGCAGCACCGCCACCACGGACGGCAGGACGAACGTGGTCCGCCAGTTGATCGCGGCCAGCAGACCGCCGACCAGCAGGCCGGAGGAGTACCCGGACGCCTCGAAGACGTTGAAGACGCCGAACGCCTTGTTGCGCTGCGGGCCCTCCGGGAACGTCGTGGCCAGCAGCGACATGGCGGCCGGCGCGGTGAAGCCCGCGGCCACGCCCTTGACGAACCGGGTCACGATGATCAGGAAGGCGTCGTCGGCGAATGCGCCCAGCAACGAGATGGCGGCGAACACCGCCATGCCGATGACGAAGACCCGTTTGCGGCCGAACAAGTCCGCGCACCGGCCACCCAGCAGCAAAAATGCGCCGAACGCGAGGATGTACGCGCCGGGCACCCACTGCGCGGTCGCGGCGCTCACCCCGAATGCCGCCTGGATTTCGGGGATGGCGACCGCGATCATCGAGTTTTCCAACCCGTCGAGCATGATCGCACCGCTGAAGATGAACAGCAGGATCCACTGCCGCCCGCTCCAGCGCACGGGACCGGCGCCGGGATCCGGACCGGCGATGCTTTCGCTTTCCCGCTTCCCCTCGTTCGGGGTCAAGCCGGTGGACATTTACTACCGCCCTTCGGGTATCACTGCTCGGGCCCGGCGAGCGCCGCGGCCCGGCACAACTGTTGGTTCGGGATTGCGAAATCAGTGCCGGTCGAACGGTTGTTCGACCACGTCGGCGGTCCGCCCGGTCCGCGGAGCGGCGCCGGTGGCGTCGGCGGCCGGTCGGCTGATCGCCCGGACGGCCGGCTGTCGCGGTGCTGGTCGTGGACGTGCGCCCGGGAGGCCCCAGGGTCTTCGAGTTCCCGGTAGCCTGGGCTGCGTACTACCAGCGTCTGCGATAGTTGCACACGCCTTATTTTGCACGGTGCTGATAATGGCGTACGCAACTAGGTGTTGCAAGTTGCAAGGAGGGGTGTCCCCGTGGAGATCGCTGACGATGCCGTCGAGACCCGTGCGCAGGGCTGGCGGACACTGGCGGCGCTGCACGCGCGCATCGAGGATGCGCTGGAACGAGCGCTGCAACGGGAGCACGACCTCTCCGTCAGCGAGTACAGCCTGCTCGACGTGCTGTCCAGGCAGAGCGCGTTCGCCGGGTGCTACCTGCGGATGACGCAGCTCGCCCGCGCCGTGGTGCTCAGCCAGTCGGCGACCACCCGCCTGGTGACCCGGCTCGAACGGCGCGGCCTGCTCCAGCGCTACCTGTGCGAGGACGACCGGCGGGGCATCTACACCGAGGTCACCGAGGCGGGCCGGACGGCGTTGGAGTCCGCGCGGTCCACGCACGACGACACGCTCGCCCAGGCGCTGAAGGAGGCCGCGGAGCTGCCGGAACTGGCGCCGCTGGTCGACGCCCTGGCGACGCTGCCGTTCGTCCCCGCGTTCCCGGTGTCCCGCTAGCGGGCGAACCGCACGGGTCCGCCGACCGGCGGACCGCGCACCACCACCGCCGACGCGGCCTCGCGCCGTCGGCGGATCCTCGCCGGCGCACGCCCCCGTGCCGGCTCCGACGGGATGGTCCGGGGCCGTCGTGGCCGCAACCGGACTCTCCCGCTCCACCGCTCGAACCGACCGCTCCGGGTCGGCACCCTCCCGCGCCGTCCGCGCCTGCGGCGTTCACGCCCGCGCGTGTCGCGTGCCGCGCCGCTCGTGTGCCCCCTCCGCGCCTGCGCCGCTCGTGCCGCCACTGCGCGCGCCGCGCCGCCTCGTCCGCGCTGAGTCGCGCCGCCCTGTCCGCGCCGCCGCCGCTCGTGTCTCCGCTGCTCGTGTCGCGCCGTTCGTGCCGTGTCGGTCGCCCGCGCTGATCGGTCCCCGTCTCGCGGGGCAACCCCTTTCCCGTGCCCGAATTCGGGCGATTTGACGTTTTCGCGCAGGTCATCGGCCCCCGCGGCCGCGACATGACAGATTCTGATCCGGCTTGTGGGCACCTCCAGGGTCGGCAACTAGCGTCGTGATCACCGGAGAGCAGCGCGGCACAACCGACGTCCCGCCCGGTGAACACCACCTCACTTGTGGTTGTCGAGCACCGATTCGACCCGGCAGTGCGATGTGGAGACCCAGCATGCGGCTTGCGCAAAAAGTGGCAGAAGTGATGCGGCGCTACGCGGACCGCCCCGCCGTGGGCGAGCGCGCGAAGGAGGTCGTCCGCGACCCCGGCACCGGCCGCACGTCGCTCCGCCTGCTGCCGTCCTACGAGACGACGACCTTCGCCCAGATGTGGGACCGCGTCCGCGCGGTGGCGAACGAGTGGCACCACGACCCGGTGGACGCCCTCGCGCCGGGGGACCGCGTGGCGCTGCTCGGGTTCGCGAGCCGCGACTACACCACCGTCGACCTGGCGTGCATCCGCCTCGGCGCGGTCAGCGTCCCGCTCCAGACCAGCGCCCCGATGACGCAGCTGGCGGCGATCGTGGCGGAGATCGAGCCGCGCGTCGTCGCTGCCTCCCTGGACCGGGTGGACGCCGCGGTCGACCTGGTCGCGGACAGCCCGGCGGTCCGCCGCCTCGTGGTCTTCGACCACCACCCCGGGGTGGACGAGCACGACGAGAGGCTGGCCGCCGCCCGGGAACGCCTCGCGCGGGCCGGCCACGACGCCCGGGTCGAGTCCCTGGCCGACGTGCTGGGCCGGGGCGCGGCGCTGCCGGACGCGCCGCCGTTCACGCCCGCCGAGGGCGAGGACCCCATGACGATGCTGGTCTACACGTCCGGGAGCACCGGCACGCCGAAGGGCGCGATCTACACCGAGCGGCTGGTCGCGTCGATGTTCGGCGGCGACGGGTGGTCGGACCTGTTCTCCGAGGAGCAGGCGATCACCTTCCACTACATGCCGATGAGCCACGTCGCCGGGCACTCCTCGGTGAAGAACACCATGGCGCGCGGCGGGATCAGCTACTTCACCGCGAGCAGCGACCTGTCGACGTTCTTCGAGGACATCGCGCTGGCCCGCCCCACCGAGCTGTCGCTGGTGCCGCGGGTGTGCGAGATGCTGTTCCAGTACCACCGCAGCGAGGTCGACCGGCGCGTGGTGGCGGGCGACGACCGCGCGGCCGTCGAGGAGCAGGTCAAGGTCGACATCCGGCAGCGCGTCCTCGGTGGGCGGATCGCCTGGGCCAGTTGCGGTTCCGCGCCGCTGTCGGCCGAGCTGCGGGCGTTCGTGGAGTCCCTGCTGGACCTGGAGCTGCACATCCTCTACGGCACCACGGAGGTCGCGGGCGTCTCGGTCGACGGCGCGATGCTGCGGCCGCCGGTCGTCGACTACAAGCTCGTGGACGTGCCCGAGCTGGGCTACTACCGGACCGACACCCCGCACCCGCGCGGCGAACTGCTGCTCAAGACCGAGTCCGCCATCCCTGGCTACTACAAGCAGCCCGAGCTGTCGGCCTCGATCTTCGACGAGGACGGTTACTACAAGACCGGCGACATCGTCGCCGAGATCGCGCCGGACAAGCTGGAGATCCTGGACCGCCGCAACAGCGTGCTGAAGCTGTCGCAGGGCGAGTTCGTGGCCACGGCGAACCTGGAGGCCATCCTGGGCACGAGCCCGCTCGTGCGCCAGATCTTCGTGTACGGCAACAGCGAGCGGTCCTACCTGCTCGCCGTGGTCGTGCCCACGCCGGCGACCCTCGACCGGTTCGCCGCCGCGCCGCACGAGCTGAAGCAGCACCTCAGCGAGTCCTTCCGCGAGGTCGCGAAGGAAGCGGGGCTGAACTCCTACGAGATCCCGCGCGACGTCCTGGTCGAGACCGAGCCGTTCAGCCAGGCCAACGGTCTGCTGTCGGACCACCGCAAGCTGCTGCGGCCGCAACTGCTCGCGCGGTACCGCGACCGGCTGGAGGCGATGTACGCCGAGATCGCCCGGCAGGAGTCCGAGGAACTGCTCGACGTGCGGCGCACGGGCGCCGACCGGCCGGTGCTGGAGACCGTCCAGCGGGCGGCCCGCGCGCTGCTGACCGGATCCACCGTGGAAGTCGGCCCCACCGCGCACTTCCGCGACCTGGGCGGCGACTCGCTGTCCGCCGTGTCCTACACCAACCTGCTGCACGACATCTTCGGCGTGCGGGTCCCGGTGGACGTGCTGATCAGCCCGGCGAACGACCTGCGGCAGGTGGCCGAGTACATCGAGGCCAAGCGCGGGGCCGGCGTGGGCCGCCCCACGTTCGAGTCGGTGCACGACCAGGCCCGCGCGGAGGTCCGCGCCGCGGACCTGACCCTGGACAAGTTCCTCGACCCGGTCCTGCTGGAGCAGGCGCGCGAGCTGCCCCGGGTGACCGGCGAGCCCCGGACCGTCCTGCTCACCGGCGCGAGCGGCTACCTCGGCCGCTTCCTGTGCCTGGAGTGGCTGGAACGGCTGGCCCCGGCCGGCGGGAAGCTGATCTGCGTGGTGCGCGGCAAGGACGCCGCCGCGGCGCGCAAGCGGCTCGACGAGGCGTTCGCGGGCGGCGACTCCGACCTGGCCGCCAAGGTGGCCGACCTCGCGCCCGCCCACCTGGAGGTGCTCGCCGGCGACATCGCCGAACCCCGGCTCGGCCTGGACGAGCGGACCTGGGCCAGGCTGGCCGCGGAGGTGGACCTGGTGGTCCACGCCGGCGCGCTGGTCAACCACGTGCTGCCGTACAACCACCTCTTCGAGGCCAACGTGCTGGGCACGGCCGAGCTGATCGGCCTCGCGCTCACCGGGCGGGTCAAGCCGTTCACCTTCGTCTCCAGCGTCGCCGTGGCCACCTCCCGGGCGGGGCAGCCCGCGCTGGACGAGGACTCCGACGTGCGCGAGGCGATCCCCGTGCAGCCGGTCCACGAGGGCTACGCCGGCGGGTACGCGACCAGCAAGTGGGCGGGCGAGGTGCTGCTGCGCGAGGCGCACGACCTCGTCGGCCTCCCGGTCACCGTCTTCCGGTCGAACATGATCCTCGCCCACAGCCACTACGGCGGGCAGCTCAACGTGCCCGACGTGTTCACGCGCCTGCTGTTCAGCGTCCTGGCGACCGGCATCGCGCCGCGGTCGTTCTACCGAGCCCTGGACCGGGACGGCGCGTCCCCCCACTACGACGGCCTGCCCGTCGACTTCACCGCCGCGGCGATCACCGCCCTGGGCGCGGACCGGGACGCCGGGTTCCGCACCCTGAGCCTGGTCAACCCGCACGACGACGGCATCTCCCTCGACACGTTCGTGGACTGGCTCGCCGAGGCGGGCCACCGGATCGAGCGGGTGGACGACTACGCGGACTGGTTCGTCCGGTTCGGCACGGCCATGCGCGCCCTGCCCGAGGCGCAGCGGCAGCACTCGGCGCTGCCGCTGATCCACCGGTTCGAGCACCCCGAGGCGGTGGTGCCCGGCTCCGAGATCCCGTCCGCCCGGTTCCGGGAGGCCGTCCGCGCCGCCGGGCTCGGCCCGACCGGCGACGTCCCCCACCTGTCCGAGCCCTTCATCAGGAAGTACGCCGCGGACCTCAAGCCACTGCTGTCCGCTTAAGCCATCCCGAGGAGAGCCATGAGCCAGCAGCCGGACACCTTCGAGGACCGCTACCGGATCGGGCGCAAGCTCGTAGCGGAACTCGGCCCCGTCGGCGCCGACCGCACCACGTTCGAACTCCTCGGCAAGGAGTGGGACCTGGTGCCCGGCACGTACGCGCCCGCGCCGGGCACCGGCACCGAGTGGTACACCACCGTCCTGCGCTACCCCGTGGGCGGCCGCTTCCTGGAGATCGGCTGCGGCGCCGGCGTCACCGCCGTGTGGGCGGCCTTGCAGGGCTGCGAGCACGTGACCGCCACCGACATCACCGACACGGCGGTCGAGACCACCACGCTCAACGTCAAGCGCCACGGCGTCGAGGAGAAGGTCCGCGTGCTGCGCAGCGACGTGTTCTCCGAGCTGGACCCGGGGGAGCGGTTCGACACGGTCTTCTGGAACTGCAGCGTGATCGAGGCCCCGCGCGACTTCGAGTTCACCCAGGACTTCGAGTGGGCGATCTTCGACCGCGGCTACAGCGCCCTGCGCCGCTACCTCGCCGAGGCGCACGAGTGGCTGCGGCCCGGCGGGCGCGCCCTGGTCACCTTCAACAGCCTCGGCGACCTCGACCGCGTGCGGGCGCTCGCCGCCGAGGTGGGCAAGTCGCTGGTCCGGCTCGACCACACGACCAAGCGGCTGGCGGGCGAGGAGGTCACCTACAACGTCTTCGAGATCACCCGGTAAGGCCGCCCGGCACGCCATTCGTCCCTGCGGAGGAGACGGTGACCCCACGCTTGTTCAGTTCGGAGTCGGTGACCGAGGGCCACCCGGACAAGATCTGCGACGCGATCAGCGACGCGGTCCTCGACGAGCTGCTGCGCCGGGACCCCCGGTCCCGGGTGGCGGTGGAGACCCTGGTGACCACCGGCCAGGTGCACGTGGCGGGCGAGGTGACCACCCGGGCGCGGGTCGACCTCCCCGCGATCGTGCGGCAGGTGGTCCTGGGGGTCGGCTACGACTCCTCGGTCAAGGGGTTCGACGGCTCCTCCTGCGGCGTGAACGTGGCCATCGGGTCGCAGTCGCCGGACATCGCCCGGGGCGTGGACACCGCCTACGAGTCCCGGGTCGACGAGGCGGTGGACGCGCTGGACCGGCAGGGCGCGGGGGACCAGGGCCTGATGTTCGGCTACGCCTGCACCGACACGCCCGAGCTGATGCCGCTGCCGATCGCCCTCGCGCACCGCCTGGCCAAGAGGCTGACCGCCGTGCGGCGCACCGGGGTCATGCCGTACCTGCGGCCGGACGGCAAGACCCAGGTCACCGTCGAGTACGACGGGGACGAGCCGGTGCGGGTGGACACCGTCGTGGTGTCCGCCCAGCACGCCGACGGCATCGACCTCGACCACCTGCTGCGGCCCGACGTCCGCGAGCACGTCGTCGGCCCCGAGCTGGCCGGCCTGGACCTGGACACCTCCGACGTGCGGGTGCTGGTGAACCCGACCGGCCGGTTCGTGATCGGCGGCCCGATGGGCGACGCCGGGCTGACCGGGCGGAAGATCATCGTGGACACCTACGGCGGGATGGCGCGCCACGGCGGCGGCGCCTTCTCCGGCAAGGACCCGTCCAAGGTGGACCGCAGCGCGGCGTACGCGCTGCGGTGGGTGGCCAAGAACGCGGTCGCCGCCGGCCTCGCGTCGCGGGTCGAGGTGCAGGTGGCCTACGCGATCGGCAAGGCCGCGCCCGTCGGGCTGTTCGTGGAGACCTTCGGCACCGAGACCGTGGACCCGCTGCGCATCCGGCAGGCCGTCACCGAGGTGTTCGACCTGCGCCCGGCGGCGATCATCCGCGACCTGGACCTGCTGCGCCCGATCTACGCGCAGACCGCGGCGTACGGGCACTTCGGCAGGCCCGAGCTGGACCTGCCGTGGGAGCGCACCGACCGCGCCGACGACCTCAAGCAAGCCGTGACCAGCTGACCGCCGACCCCCGGAGAGCGGGACCATGCGCATCGTCGTGACCGGATCCATCGCCACCGACCACCTGATGGCCTACCCCGGGAGGTTCGCCGACCACTTCGTCGCGGGCCACCTCGACACCGTGTCGCTGTCGTTCCTGGTGGACGACCTGGAAGTGCGCCGCGGCGGCGTCGCGGCCAACATCTGCTTCGGCCTGGCCCAGCTCGGCGTCACGCCGGCGCTCGTCGGCGCGGTCGGCAAGGACTTCGACGAGTACCGCGCCTGGCTGGACGGGCACGGGGTCGACACCCGGTTCGTGCGGGTCTCGGCCCACCGGCACACCTCGCGGTTCCTGTGCACCACGGACCTGGACCAGAACCAGATCGCCTCGTTCTACGCGGGCGCGATGCAGGAGGCGCGCGAGATCGACCTCGGGGCCGTGGCGACCGGGCTGGGCGGCGTCGACCTCGTCGTGATCGGCCCGAACGACCCGGACGCGATGGTGCGGCACACCCGGGACAGCCGGGCGTTGGGGCTGCCCTTCGCGGCGGACCCCTCGCAGCAGCTGGCCCGGATGGACGGCGCGTCGATCCGGGAACTGGTGGACGGCGCGGCCTACCTGTTCACCAACGAGTACGAGAGCGTCCTGTTGCGACAGTCCACCGGCTGGTCCGCCGAGGAGGTCATCGGCCGGGTCGGGGCGTGGATCACCACCCTGGGCGCGGAAGGCGTCCGCGTCGAGCGCCGCGACCACCCGCCGCTGGTGGTGCCGGCGGTCCGGGTGGAGCGCGAGGTCGAGCCCACCGGTCTCGGCGACGCGTTCCGCGCCGGGTTCCTGTGGGGGACGTCGGTCGGGCTGGGCGTCGAGCGGGCGTGCCAGGTGGGGTGCGCGGTCGCGGCCGCCTCGCTGGAGACCGTGGGCACCCAGGAGTACACCCTCACCGAGGCCGACCTGCGCTCGCGCCTCGCCCACGCCTACGGCGACCAGGCCGCGACCGAGGTCGAGTCCCGGTTGCGCGTCCAGGCCGCCGCCGGGGCGGCCCGGGCTTCGGACTAACTCCCCCCCACCGCCGGTCCCCAGCCCGGCGGTCGTGCGCCTCGG
>NZ_JBHYXZ010000161.1:0-18964 GCF_042752395.1 Actinosynnema sp. NPDC059335
CCCCCCCCCCGGCGCCCCCCCCCCGGGGGCCCACGTCGGTGAAGAACGGGTTGCCCACGTCCAGCACGACCAGGCCGATGGCGCGCGGCGTGCCGGAGCGCAGCTGGCGGGCGGCGTCGTTGCGGACGAACCCCAGCTCCTCGATCGCGCCCATGACCCGGTCGCGGGTCGCCGGCGCGACGACCTCGGGCCGGTTGAGCACGTTCGAGACGGTGCCGACGGACACCTTCGCGCGCATCGCCACGTCGCGGATGCTCACCGGTGACCCCACCGCGCCTCCTCGGCGGACTGAAGGTGTGAAGGAGTGGACTGTACCGCCCGGCCCCGACCGCGGCCCCACTCCATCCTAACCGCCCCGGCCTGCGTTAAATCGTTTCACCTCCACCGGTCGGGGTGATCACCGGCACCACCGCGGTCACCGCAGGAACGCGGCGGCCACGCCCGCGTCCACGGGCAGGTGCGCGCCGGTGGTGTGCGACAGCTCCCCCGCCGTCAACGCGAACACCGCGTTGGCCACGTGCTCGGGCAGCACCTCGCGCTTGAGCAGCGTCCGCTGCGCGTAGAACGCGCCCAGCTCCTCCTCCGGCACCCCGTACACGGCGGCCCGCTGCGCGCCCCAGCCGCCGGCGAAGATGCCCGACCCGCGCACCACGCCGTCGGGGTTGACGCCGTTGACCCGGATGCCGTGCTCGCCCAGCTCGGCCGCCAGCAGGCGGACCTGGTGCGCCTGGTCGGCCTTGGCCGCGCCGTAGGCGACGTTGTTCGGCCCGGCGAAGACCGCGTTCTTCGAGGCGATGTAGACGATGTCGCCGCCCATCCCCTGCTCGACCATCACCCTCGCGGCCGCCTTCGCGACCAGGAACGACCCGCGCGCCATCACGTCGTGCTGGAGGTCCCAGTCGCGGGCGGTGGTCTCCAGCAGCGGCTTGGAGATCGACAGGCCGGCGTTGTTGACCACCAGGTCCACCCCGCCGAACGCCAGGCACGCCTCCTCGACGGCCGCCGCGACGGCGTCCTCGTCGGTCACGTCGACGATCGCGGCCACCGCGGTGTCCGGGCCGCGTTCGTCCGCCACGGCCCGCGCCGCGTCGGCGTCGACGTCCGCCACGACCACGCACGCGCCCTCGGCGGCCAGCCGCAGCGCGATGGCCCTGCCGATGCCCGACCCCGCGCCGGTGACCAGGGCGACCCGGGAGGCCAGCGGCTTGGGCGCGGGCATCCGCCGGAGCTTGGCCTCCTCCAGCGCCCAGTACTCGATGCGGAACTTCTCCGCCTCGTCGATCGGCGCGTACCTCGACACCGACTCGGCGCCGCGCATCACGTTGATCGCGTTGACGTAGAACTCGCCCGCCACCCGCGCGGTCTGCTTGTCCTTGCCGTAGGAGAACATGCCGACGCCGGGCACCAGCACGATCGCCGGGTCCGCGCCGCGCATCGGCGGCGAGTCCGGCGTGGCGTGCCGCTCGTAGTAGGCGCGGTAGTCCTCCCGGTACGCCCGGTGCAGCTCGCGCAACCGGGCCGCGACCTCGTCCGGCGGCGCGGTCGGCGGCAGGTCGAGCACCATCGGCCGCACCTTGGTGCGCAGGAAGTGGTCCGGGCAGGACGTGCCCAGCGCGGCGAGCCTGGGGTGCTCGGCGTGGGCCAGGAAGTCCAGCACCACGTCGGCGTCGGTGAAGTGGCCGACCTGCGGCCGGTCGGTGGACGCCAGGCCGCGCAGCAGCGGCGCGAGCGCGGCGGCACGCGCCCGGCGTTCGGCGGCGGGCAGCGGGTCGTGCAGCTTCGCGCCGAACGGGTCGGGCCGGCCGCGCGCGGCCAGGAATTCGGTGGCCCGGCGGATGATCTCCAGGGACCGGTCCCGGCACTGCGCCGAGGTCTCGCCCCAGGCGGTGATGCCGTGGCCGCCCAGGATCACGCCGATGGCGTGCGGGTGCTCGCGCGCGATCGCGGCGATGTCCAAGCCGAGCTGGAACCCGGGACGCCGCCACGGCACCCACAGCACCCGGTCGCCGAACACCTCCTTGGTCAACGCCTCGCCGTCCGCGGCCGCGGCCAGCGCGATGCCCGCGTCGGGGTGCAGGTGGTCCACGTGCGCGGCCTCGACCAGGCCGTGCATGGCGGTGTCGATCGACGGCGCGGCCCCTCCCTTGCCGTGCAGGCAGTAGTCGAACGCGGCGACCATCTCGTCCTCGCGGTCCACGCCCGGGTAGACGTCGACCAGGGCGCGCAGCCGGTCCAGCCGCAGCACGGCCAGGCCGCTCGCGGTCAGCGTGCCGAGGTCGCCGCCGGAGCCCTTGACCCACAGCAGCTCGACCGGCCCGCCGGTCACCGGGTCGGTCCCCACCCCCTTGGCCGAGGTGTTGCCGCCCGCGTAGTTCGTGGTCGTCGGGTCCGCGCCCAGCTCGTGCGAGCGCTCCAGCAGTGCCTGCACCTGGTCGTCCCTGTCCCTGTCGTTCACGCGCCCCACCCCGCCTGCTCGCCGCCGACCCGTTCCGCCACGATCCGCTCGCCGTACCCCGACCGCGCGTAGGCCGCCATCGGGTCCGGGTCGAGCCCCATGCCCTCGCGCACGGACGCCACCAGCGGGCGGACGTCGGTGTTGAAGGCGTCCATCAGCACGGCGTTCGCGCCCAGCACGTCACCGGCGAGCTGCGCCGCGGTCAACGCCTCCCGGTCCACCAGCAGCGCCTTCGCGGTGGCCTCCTGCACGTTCATCACCGACCGGATCTGACCGGGGATCTTCGGCTCGATGTTGTGGCACTGGTCGAGCATGAACGCCACGCCGGACTCCGGCGCGAGCGCCCCGCCGTGCACGACCTCGACCATGATCCGGAAGAGCTGGAAGGGGTCCGCCGACCCGACCATCAGGTCGTCGTCGGCGTAGAAGCGGGAGTTGAAGTCGAAGCCGCCCAGCTTGCCCGCCCGCAGCAGCACCGCGACGATGAACTCGATGTTGGTGCCCGGCGCGTGGTGGCCGGTGTCGACCACGACCTGCGCCCGCTCGCCCAGCTCCAGGCAGTGCGCGTACGCGGTGCCCCAGTCCGGCACGTCGGTGGTGTAGAACGCGGGCTCGAACAGCTTGTACTCCAGCAGGATCCGCTGGTGCGGCCCGATGCGCTCGTAGGTCGCGCGCAACGCCTCGGCCAGCCGGTCCTGCCGGGCCCGGATGCTGTCCTGGCCGGGGTAGTTCGTGCCGTCGGCGAACCACAGCTTGAGGTCGCGCGACCCGGTGGCGTCCATGATGTCCACGCACTCCAGCAGGTGGTCGAGCGCCTTGCGGCGCGCCGCCGGGTCCGGCGAGCACACGCTGCCCAGCACGTACGCGTCGTCCTGGAAGACGTTGGCGTTGATGGTGCCGATCTCCACGCCCAGGTCGCGCGCGTGCCGGCCCAGCTCGGCGTAGTCGGGCACCGCGTCCCACGGGATGTGCAGGGCGACCGACGGCGCGACGCCGGTGAACCGGTGCACCTCCGCCGCGTCGGCGATCTTCTCGTGCGGCGTGCGCGGCACGCCCCGCTGCGCGAACACCTTGAACCGGGTGCCGGAGTTGCCGAACGCCCAGGACGGCAGCTCGATCCGCTGCCCGGCCAGGGCCTCCCGCACGCCACCCGCACCGGGTGCTGCTGTCTTGCCGTCCACGTCGGGACTCCTTACCTGCTCAGTCGAGGTGGAAGACCTCGGTCAGCGGCCTCATGGCCTCGTCGGGGTGCCTGCCGTCCAACGCGGTGAAGAACCCGGCCATCTCGGCCTGCCACCGGTCGTTCACCTCGCGGGCCCGCATGCCCCGCTGGGCCGCGTCCCAGTCCGGGGTCTCCAGGTAGCCGACGAGCAGGCCGTCGTCGGCCAGGAACAGGCTGTAGTTGCCCCAGCCGGTCTCCCGCAGGGCCTCGCGCATCTCGGGCCACACCTCGCGGTGCCGCTCCCGGTACTCCTCCAGCCGCTCCGGGCGCACCCGGAGCAGGAAGCAGACACGTCGCACGCCGAACCTCCGGAGGAATGAAACGTTTCACAGGACGCTATTGTCGGGCGGTAAACCTTGTCAATGGTCTGGACTACGCGCCACCTGCCGCTGTGGGTAACGGTGGGCGCGGGCCGCAGCGGGCCCCGGCGAGTGGGCGGTGTCGCGCACGTCGTCGTGGGTCACGGTGCGCGTGGGGCGGCGTCGGGCGCACGAGTTGTTGGGTCACGGTGGGCGCACGCCGTCGTAGAAGGCGACCCGGACGGTGATCTCCCGCCGCCCGCCGGCCGGGAGCGCCAGCGGCGCGTCCCAGGCGAGGGCCGAGCCGATGCCCTGGTACTGCCCCACCCGCACGAACCACGGGTCGGTCGGTCCGGAGAGCACGGCGGTCCACGCCCCCGCGGGGTCGTCGACCACGACCGCGAGCCACGGCGCGGTCCGGCCGTTCACCCGCTCCTCCCCCTCACCGTCCGGGCTGTGGACCCGCACCGAACGGGGGTCGAGGTCGGGCAGGCGCCAGAACCAGCCGCCGTAGCCCGCGCCCGCGCGTCCCTTGCTGCCCGGGCTGTGCAGCACCACGTCGCGTTCGGCGGTCAGCACGCTGGTCCACTCCAGCTCCCAGCCGCCGGTCACCACCCGGCGGCGGGTGCGTCGGTGCTCGCGCAGCAGCACGCCGCCCGCCGAGTCGCACCACGCCAGTTCGCCGGGTCCGGTCTCCTCCAGCCGGCCCAGCTCGCCCGGCACGTACCCCCGGCCGGGCACGTAGTTGCGGCCGCCCCACAGGTTGACGCCGTTGACGTCCGGCAGGGCGAGGCCGATGCCGCGGTGCCAGGGGTGGTCGTCGGGGTGCTCGCCGGTCACCACGACGCCGCCGAGCGTGCGCACCGGGTGCAGCGCCGGTCGCGGCACGACCAGCGGCAGCCGCTCGGTGTCCCAGCCGTGCCGGGCCACGCCGGCCAGCGGGGACCACGGCACCTCCAGCTCGGCGAACGTGCGCAGCCGCTCGGCGGCCCTGGCCACCGCGTGGTCGACGCCGTCCACGTCGACGCGCTTGCCGTTGCGGCGCAGCCAGGCGCGGTCGATCGGGAGCGGGTCCGGGGCGGTGCGGACCGCTTCGACCACCTTCATGAACGCCCCGGTCGCGACGAGCGGTGAGTGCAGCGGCACGGCCGGGTCGCGCAGGTGGGCGAGCAGGTTGCGCAGCGGCGAGTCGTGCCGGTGGCGTTCCTCGATGCCGTCGATCACCAGCCGGTGCTCGCTGTAGTGCAGGTCGGCCCGCTTGCGGCTGCCGTGCACGGTGAGCACCGGTTCCCGCACCACCTCCGCGCACAGCGTCACGGCGACCACGACGACCGTGCCGTTGCGCGTGCGCAGCCTCAGGCAGGAGGTGTCGTCGGCCTCGATGTCGCGGGCGCGCAGCAGCTCCAGCTCGATGTCGTGCACGTCGTCCACGCCCGTGCTGCCGTCCAGCGCCAACGCCGTCGCGATGCCGTGCGCGAACGGGTTCGTCAGCGCGCCGTCCACCACCGGGACGCCGTCGAGCGTGCGTCGGCCGGCCCACGGCGCGCGGGTGTAGTAGGAGTCGTCCCGCGACCAGGTGCCGCGCACGCCGATGCCCCGGATCTCGCCCAGCGCGCCCGAGCGGATCAGGTCGGCGAGGCGGTGCACGGCGTGCGAGCCGAGGCTCTGGAACCCGACCTGGACGGCGCGGTCGCCGGACCGGTCCACCAGCTGCCGCCAGCCGGTCAGGGTCGGGGTGGGCGGTTTCTCCAGGAGCAGGTGCGCGCCGGCGTCCAGGACCTGGTGCGCCAGCGGGAGGTGGGTGTGCATGGGGGTGGACACGATGCCGATGTCCGCGTCGCGCATCAGGGCCGCGAGGTCGGGGCTCACCGGTCGGTCGCCGGTCAGCCGTCGGGCCTCGGGGTCGAGCGGGTCGATCTCGCAGACCCCGGTGAGCCGCACCAGGCCCTCCGCTTCGAGGGCGGCGATCTGGCGCAGGTAGAGCCGCCCGTAGCCGGATGCGCCGGCGAGCACGAGGCGGGGTGTCACGGGCGGTCCGCGGCGAGGGTCCGGTCCGCGGCGAGGGTCCGGTACGCGGCGGGACTCCGGTGGGCGGTGGGTGCCGTCGGGCGGTGCGCGGATCGGTTCCCGGTCAGGGCTGGGTTCGCGGTGGGTGCGCCCCGGTGGTGGGCGTGGGCGGACCGGTGCGGGGCGGGTGCGTGGACCTCGCCCGGGAGCCGGTGGGGGTCGGGGGTGGCGGGTGGCGGGGCGATCACCGCTCCGGCCCCGCGCGACGGTTCGACCCGCATCCTTGACTCCTCGGTTGAATCGGTTCAACCACGCTAAGCGAGCCTGCCCGGTCCGTCAAGGCCCTTGTCCGGCCGCCGAAACCCCACCGGCTCCAACCCTTGCCATTTGCGTTGAATCGGTTCATCGTGTGGCGTCGTCACGCACCTCGCGCACCGTCGCGCCCTGGGAGGCCGCCGATGACCCGCGTCAGAACCCTGCCCGCCGTCCTGGCGGCCCTAGCGCTGGCCCTGAGCACGTCCCCGGCCGCGGCCGCGCCCGCCGGCCCCCGGCTGGAGCGCCTCGACCGCGGTCTGGTCGCCGCGCGCACCGACGACGGGGTGTTCCTGAGCTGGCGGCTGCTGCGCCACGAGGTCACCGGCCACACCGGCACCGGCCTGGCCGGTCCGGCGTTCGCGGTCTACCGCGACGGCCGCCGCGTAGCGACCGTCACCGACAGCACCAACTACCTCGACCGCGAGGGCGGCTCGGAGTACCGGGTGGCCCCGGTGGTCCGCGGTCGGCAGGGCGAGGTCAGCGAGCCGGTCTCGCCGTGGGCGGAGAACTTCCACGACCTGCCGCTGCGCAGGCCAGCCGACGGCGTCACGCCGGCCGGCGAGGCGTACACGTACCGGGCCAACGACGTCAGCGTGGGCGACGTGGACGGCGACGGCAGCTACGAGTACGTCGTGAAATGGGATCCGTCGAACTCGAAGGACGTGTCCCAGGTCGGCTACACCGGCCCCACCTACATCGACACCTACCGGTTCGACGGGACCCTGCTGCACCGCGTCGACCTGGGCGTGAACATCCGTTCCGGCGCGCACTACACGCAGTTCCTGGTCTACGACTTCGACGGCGACGGCCGCTCGGAGATGATGGTGAAGACCGCGCCCGGCACGAAGGTGACCACCTACGACCGGCGCGGCAACGCGGTGTCCGAGCGGTACGTGACGATGCCGCGCGAGGACGTGCGGGCCGGGTACTCGCACAGCGACGACTACCGGCTCAGCGCCGCGGGCTACTACGAGCACGTGGTGGAGATGTTCCGCGGCTGGCACGCGCACCCCGAGGTGGTGTCCGGGCGGTGGCCCGCGACGTTGGAGCAGGCGTTCGGCATCGAGCCCCGGTACGCGTACCCGCTGTCCGACGCGGACGCGCGGGCGTTGGCCGACTACTTCGTGGACGTGTACGCGCCGGCCCGCAGCACCCGCAACGCCCTGCGGGCGTTCGCCGGCTTCATCGTGGACGGCCCGGAGTACCTGACGGTGTTCGACGGCAGGTCCGGCCGTGAGCTGGAGACGGTGCGGTACGAGCCGGGGCGGCACGACGACGGGTTGATGTGGGGCGACTACGCGTACTCCCGGATCGAGCCGGGCAACCGGGTCGACCGGTTCCTGGCGGGAGTCGCGTACCTGGACGGCAAGCGGCCGTCGGCGGTCTTCGCCCGCGGCTACTACACCCGCACGACGCTGGCGGCGTACCGGTGGAACGGCCGCAAGCTGGTCAAGGACTGGTTCGTGGACAGCGGCTGGGTGCCGATGAGCAACCCGTTCAACTCCGCGGTGCACGGCAAGGACGGCACGTCGCCGACGCACGGCGGCCTGGCCACGCAGGGCGCGCACTCGCTGAGCGCGGCGGACGTGGACGGCGACGGCAAGCAGGAGATCGTCTACGGCGCGTCGACCATCGACGACGACGGCAAGGTGCTCTACAACTCGTCGGCCGTGCTGCCGCCGGGCAGCGCGAACCCCGGCGCGGTGGCGCGGCTCGGCCACGGCGACGCGTTGCACGTGACCGACATCGACCCGGCCCGGCCGGGGCTGGAGATCTACATGGTGCACGAGGGCGGGACGTCCGCGCCCTACGGCTACTCGTTGCGCGACGCGGCCACCGGCGCGGTGATCTACGGCGGGTACACCGGCCGGGACACCGGGCGCGGGATGATCGGCGACGTGCTGCCGGACGAGCCGGGGCTGGAGACGTGGGCGTCGCTGCCGGGCGGCACGGACGCGGCCGGGTTGTGGTCGGCGGACGGGCGGCCGCTGTCGACGGCGATCCCGGGCACGAACGCGAGCATCCGGTGGGCGGGCGACCTGACGACGCAGGTCGTGGACGGCGCGATCGACGTGACGCCGACGATCGACGACTGGCGGCGGGGGACGCTCCTGACCGCCGCGGGCACGCTCACCAACAACCACACCAAGGGCAACCCGTCGCTGGTGGCGGACGTGCTGGGCGACTGGCGCGAGGAGCTGCTGGTGCGCACGGCGGACAGCTCGGCGTTGCGGATCTACCTCAGCACGGAGGTCACCGGGCACAAGCTCTACACGTTGATGCAGGACCCGCAGTACCGGGTCGACGTGGCCCGGCAGCAGACGGCCTACAACCAGCCCGCGTACACCGGCTTCTACCTGGGCTCGGACGTCGATTGGGCGAAGGTGCCGCGTTAGGGTCGGCGGGTGATCACGCTCGCCGTCGCCCAGCCGCGCTGCACCCCTCACGACGTGCCCGCCAACGTGGCGGCGCACGCGGAGGCGGTGCGCGCGGCCGGGGCGCGCGTGGTGGTGTTCCCGGAGATGTCGTTGACGGGGTACCACTTCGACGCGCCGGCGGTGCCGTTCGAGCTGCTGGAGCCGTTGGTGGTGGCGTGCGGCGAGGCGGGGGCGGTGGCGTTCGCGGGTGCGCCGGTGGCCGGGCCGGAAGGACCGGGCATCGGGGTGTTGGAGGTGTCCGGGGCGGGGGTGCGGGTGGCGTACCGGAAGATGTGGCTCGGTGGCGGGGAGCCGCGGTGGTTCCGGGCCGGTGACGCGCCGGCGGTGGTCGAAGTGGACGGGGTTCGGCTCGGGTTGGCGGTGTGCAAGGACACCGGGGTGCCGCGGCACGCGGCGGACACGGTGGCGTTGGGGGTGGACGTGTACGCGGCCGGGGTGTTGGAGCACGCCGGGGAGTGGGACGTGGTGGACGCGCGGGCGCGGCGGGTGGCCCGGGAGCACGGGGTTTGGGTGGCGGTGGCGAGTTTCGCGGGGGCCACCGGGGAGGGGTACGGGGCGGCGGCCGGGCGGTCGGCGGTGTGGGACCCGTCCGGGGAGGTGGTGGTGGCGGCCGGGGTGGAGGTGGGGGCGGTGGTGCGGTGTGAGGTGTCGGGGGTGGGGAACCGGTGAGGTGAAGGGCTGGTGGTTGCGGCCGGCTCGATTTGACATGGGGCCCGTACGAGCACCCCAGGCAGGCCGTAGCCGGCAGGCCCGGCGGGGAAAAGCGTCCCGCCAAGCCTGCCGGCTCCGACCAGCCTAAGGCACTCGAACCCATGTCAAATCGGGCCTCGGTGGGGTGGTGGCGGGTCCGATGTGGGCGGTTGGTGTTGGTTTGGCCGTGGGGCTGTTGTGGGTGGTTGGGTTGGGTGGGTTGGGTGGAGGGTGGTTTTGGGCGGTTGTGTGACCTCGGCCGCTGGGGTTTGTCGTGCTGTGCTTGGATCAGCAGGGTGAGCACAATCTACGATTGTGGGGTTCCCGCTGATCGGACGGCGGGTCTCGCGGCTGCCGCGGGCGCGGTGCGGTCCGGGCGGTTGGTGGTTCTGCCCACCGACACGGTTTACGGGATCGGTTGTGACGCTTTCGACGCGTCCGCCGTGCGCGCCCTGCTGGAGGCGAAGGGGCGGGGGCCGGACATGCCCGTGCCCGTCCTCGTCGGGTCGTGGACGACGATCGACGGGTTGGTGCTCGGGGTGCCCCGGCAGGCGCGGGCGTTGATCGAGGCGTTCTGGCCGGGTGGGTTGTCGCTCGTGTTGCCGCACGCGCCGTCGCTGGCTTGGGATCTCGGTCACACCCGGGGCACGGTGATGCTGCGCATGCCGTTGCACCCGGTCGCCCTGGAGTTGTTGCGGGACGTCGGGCCGATGGCGGTCTCCAGCGCCAACAAGTCCGGGTTCCCCCCGCCCGGCACGGTGCAGGAGGCGTGGGACCAGCTCGGTGAGGAGGTCGGCGTCTACCTGGACGGCGGGCCGGCGACCGACAACGTCGGCTCCACGATCGTGGACCTGACCGGGCCCGACGCCGTCGTGTTGCGGGAGGGCGCGGTGGCGGTCGCGGACGTGTCCGAGGTGTTGGGCGTCGAAGTCGAGGTCGCGCGCTAGTGGATCTTCCCGATCGGAGTAGCGTGGTGGTCCTCTCCCGCGAACCACTCGCTGAAGATCCGCCCGACACCCCATCGCCGAGGGGCTAGCTTGCCGTGGGCCAGATGCCTGCCGTGTCCAACGTCCTCCCCGTCCGGGAGTACCTGCTCGTCGCCCTGACCGCCGCGGTCGTGACGTTCCTGCTCGTCGGGCTCGTGCGCGCGCTCGCGTTCCGGATCGGCGCGGTGGCCCACCCGCGCCAACGCGACGTGCACGTGCAACCCATGCCGCGGATGGGCGGCCTCGCCATGTACGGCGGCGTGCTGGGCGGCATGCTGCTGGCCCACCAGCTGCCGGTGCTGCGCTCGGCGTTCGACTTCTCCTACGACCCGTACGCGGTGATCGTGGGCGGCGGGGTCATCGTCCTCGTGGGCGTGCTGGACGACCGGTTCGAGTTGGACTCCCTGACGAAACTCGCGGGCCAGGTGACGGCGGCGGGCATCCTCGTGCTGTTCGGCCTGCAGTGGTTGCTGTTCTGGGTGCCGTGGGGCGACGGGGGCGAGGGGACCGGGTCGCTGCTGTCGCTGGACCAGAACCAGGGCGCGATCCTGAGCGTGCTGCTGGCCGTGACGATGGTCAACGCGATGAACTTCGTGGACGGGCTGGACGGCCTGGCGGCGGGCATCGGGCTCATCGCGGCCGCGGCGACGTGCGTGTTCTCGATCGGGCTGCTGGCGAACAACGGCGGCGACGTGGGCGCGTACCCGCCCGCCCTGATCGCGGCGACGCTGGCCGGCGCGTGCCTGGGGTTCCTGCCGCACAACTTCAACCCGGCGCGGATCTTCATGGGCGACTCCGGGTCGATGCTCATCGGGCTCATGCTCGCGGCGGCCACGATCTCGGCGTCCGGGAAGATCAACTACGAGTCGGTGCGGGCCACCGACGTGCTCGGCCTGCTGTCGCCGCTGGTGGTGGTGGCCGCGGTGCTGTTCGTGCCGCTGCTGGACCTGCTCATGGCCGTGGTCCGGCGCACGCGGCGGGGTGAGAGCCCGTTCTCCGCGGACAAGATGCACCTGCACCACCGGCTGCTCGAGATCGGCCACTCGCAGCGCCGCGCGGTGCTGCTGATCTACCTGTGGGCGGGCGTGCTGGCGTTCGGCGCGGTCGCGCTGACGTTGTTCGACGTCGTGGTCGTGGTGTGGTGCCTGGCGATCGGGCTCGTTCTCGCGCTGTTGGTCTCGGCGATACCCAGACTTCGCGAAGTGCGTCGCACTTGACCCCCGATGGTGGGGTGAGCATCAAGCCTTCTTTACACTCGGTCGTGACCGGGGAGAAGAGGTGACATGAGCCAGGACAAGACGGAGTGGACCCACGAGGCCGTCGTGCGGCGACTCGCGGGTGAGATGTACCGCGGCGCGCTGTGGGCGGCGCTCGGCACCGTGGTCGCGGGCGCGATCCTCTGGACTGTGCTGGCCGGTGTCCCCGGGCTCGTCGCCGCGCTGATCGGCGGCGCACTCGCGTGCCTGTCCTCGGCCGGGACGCTGCTGCTCATGCACCGCACCGCCGCCATGCCGCTCCAGGTCATCATGGTGGCGGCGCTGGGCGGGTTCATGGGCAAGCTGATCCTGCTGTTCGCCGTGGTGGCGCTGCTGCGCCAGTTCCCCGTCCTCCACGCCAACGCGCTCGCGCTGACCATGGTCGCGACCATCGTGGTCGCCACCGTCATGGAGGTGCGCGCCTCGAAGCGCAGTCGCAGTCAGATCGTCATCCCCACCCCTGGAAACACCTGATCTACCGGCTGGTACGGTGCGCGCAGGACGGGACACCCAGGTAGGTGGGGTGCCTCTCGCGGGCGCTTGCGGTCCGTAAGGTACGTTAAGTCCCGATCGTGACGATTCCCCCGGCGGAGTGAACGCCGGCCGGGAGAACCGGAAGGAACACAGTGACCACGATGGTGCTGGCTGCGGGTGATGAGTTCGTCGCACCCGGTGTGAAGGACTTCTTCCTCCCACCGATCTTCGGTGAGGTCACCAAGCCCATGGTGCTTCTGGTGCTCTCGATCTTGATCATCGGTGCGTTCTTCATCGCGGCGACCCGCAACCTCAAGCTCGTTCCCGGCAAGTTCCAGTTCGCCGCCGAGTCGCTCTACGACATCGGTCGCAACTCGATCGCGCGCGAGCAGATCGGTGGCAAGGACTTCAAGCCGTTCGTGCCGCTGATCCTCACGGTCTTCACGTTCATCCTGGTGAACAACCTGTTCGGGATCATCCCGTTCGTCCAGTTCCCGACGATGTCGCACATCGGGTTCCCGCTGGCGATCTCGTTGCTGGTGATCTACCCGGTCTACCACTTCGTCGGGTTCAAGCGCCACGGGTTCCTCGGGTACCTCAAGCACCAGACCATGCCGCCCGGCGCGCCGTGGTTCGTGCTCATCCTGCTGATCCCGATCGAGTTCTTCCAGAAGTTCTTCCTGAACCCGCTCACGCTCGCGATCCGAGTTTTCGCGGCCATGTTCGCGGGTCACCTGCTCTTGCTGGTGTTCACCTTGGCGGGTGAGTACCTGCTCTTCTCCGGCGGCATCACCGTCGTGGTCGCGCCCATCGCGTTCGCCTTCGCCATCGGGCTGACGTTCCTGGAAGCGCTGATCATGGTGCTGCAGGCCTACATCTTCGCGTTGCTGTCCGCCAACTACATCGGCGCGGCGCTGGCCGAAGAGCACTGAGAAATCACAAGCCTCCGATCCGCGAGCGTTCGCGGACCGAGTTGGAAAGGGAACACCACAAGTGAGCGCTATCGTTCTTGCCCAGGAAGCCGCGACCGTCAACCTGAACCAGGGTCTCGCTGCCATCGGCTACGGCCTCGCGGCGATCGGCCCCGGCATCGGCGTGGGTCTGATCTTCTCCTCGGTCATCAACGGCACCGCCCGTCAGCCCGAGGCCCGCGGCGTCCTGCTCAGCCTGGCCTGGACCACCTTCGCCATCGTCGAGGTCCTGGCGCTGCTCGGCTTCGTCGTCTACTTCCTCGCCATCGGCTGATCTGAAGTTCATCGCAATAAGGAAGGTTTGTGATGACTACCCTCATCCTGGCGGCGGAGGAAGGGGCCATCAACCCCGTTCTCCCGCACACGTCCGAAATCATCATCGGCCTGATCGCGTTCCTGCTGCTGTTCTTCGTCATCAAGAAGTTCGTGTCGCCGCGCTTCGAGACGTTGTACGCGGAACGTGCCGCCAAGATCGAGGGCGGGATCGAGAAGGCAGAGCAGGCGCAGGCCCAGGCGCAGCAGACGCTGGAGCAGTACAAGGCCCAGCTCGCCGAGGCCCGCGCCGAGGCGGCCCGCATCCGCGACGACGCCCGCATCGAGGGCGAGCAGATCATCAGCGAGCTGCGCGCCAAGGCGCAGGAGGAGTCCGCGCGGATCATCGCGCAGGGGCAGACCCAGCTCGAGACGCAGCGCGCGCAGATCGTCGCGGAGCTGCGCGGTGAGCTGGGCCGGCTGGCCATCGACCTGGCGGACCGGGTCGTCGGCGAGTCGCTGGAGGACGAGGTGCGCCGTCGGGGCACCGTCGACCGCTTCCTCTCCGAACTCGACGGCACGTCGGCTCCGGCCGCCAAGTGAGGGAACGCCGATGACGCTGCACGCCGCCAGCCGTGACGCCCTGGCCGCCGCCGAGCTGCGGCTGCTCGAGGTCGTGGACGGCACGACTGGCCCCACCGCCGGCGAGTCCCTGGCGAAGCTGGGCACCGAGCTGTTCGCGGTCGTGAGCCTGCTGTCGGCGCAGCCCGCGCTGCGCCGGGCCCTGGCCGACAACTCCTCGGACCCCGCGTCCCGGGAGCAGCTGCTGCGCGGTCTGCTCGACGGCAAGGTCGAGGACGTGACCCTGCAGGTGCTGGGCACGGTCGTCACCGCGCGCTGGTCCAGCCCGCGCGAACTGGTCGACGGCATCGAGTCCCTGGCCCGCACCACGCTGCTGGTGCGGGCGGAGCGGGACGGCAAGCTCGACTCCGTCGAGGACGAGCTGTTCCGCCTCGGTCGCATCATCGCGGGCAACCACGAGCTGGAGCTGGCGCTCTCCGACCCGGCGGCCGACCCCGCCGGCAAGGTCGCGCTGGTCGACAGCCTCGTGGCGGGCAAGGTCGAGGAGACCACCAAGGTCCTGGTCGACCAGCTCGTCCGCGATCCGCGCGGCCTGGGAGTCGTCACCGGCCTCGGCGACCTCGCGTCGCTCGCGGCCAAGCGCCGGGAACGTTCCGTCGCCTACGTCCGTTCCGCCGTCGAGCTGGACGCGGCGCAGCAGGACCGCCTGGAAGCCACGCTGACCCGGATCTACTCCAGGCCGATCGCGCTGCACGTGGAGGTCGACCCCACGCTGCGCGGCGGGCTGCTGATCAAGATCGGCGACGAAGTCATCGACGGGAGCGTGGCCGGTCGGCTGGCGTCACTGCGCCGCGACCTCGCCGGCTGACCGACCGGAACCGCGGCCCACAAGCCCCTTTCCCAGAACGAAGTGAGAGCAGGAACGACATGGCGGAGCTGACGATCTCGTCGGACGAGATCCGCAGTGCGATCGAGAAGTACGTCTCGACCTACTCCCCGGAAGTCAGCCGGGAAGAGGTCGGCGTCGTCGCGGAGACCTACGACGGCATCGCCATCGTCGAGGGTCTGCCCGGCACCATGACCAACGAGCTGCTGGAGTTCCCCGGCGGCGTGCTCGGCGTGGCCCTGAACCTGGAAGTCCGCCAGATCGGCGCGGTCATCCTGGGCGACTTCGACAAGATCGAAGAGGGCCAGGAGGTCAAGCGGACCGGCCAGGTGCTCTCCGTGCCCGTCGGCGACGGCTTCCTGGGCCGCGTGGTGAACCCGCTCGGCCAGCCGATCGACGGCCTCGGCGACATCGTGGCCGACGACAACCGCGCGCTGGAGCTGCAGGCCGCGACCGTGCTCCAGCGGCAGCCGGTGAGCGAGCCGATGCAGACCGGCATCAAGGCGATCGACGCGATGACCCCGATCGGCCGCGGTCAGCGCCAGCTGATCATCGGCGACCGCAAGACCGGCAAGACCGCGGTCTGCATCGACACGATCATCAACCAGAAGAAGGCCTGGGAGTCGGGCGACCCGAAGCAGCAGGTCCGCTGCGTCTACGTCGCCATCGGCCAGAAGGGCTCCACCATCGCGGGCGTCAAGGCCGCGCTGGAGGAGGCGGGCGCGCTGGAGTACACCACCATCGTCGCCGCGCCGGCGTCCGACTCGGCCGGCTTCAAGTGGCTCGCGCCCTACACCGGCTCGGCCATCGGCCAGCACTGGATGTACCAGGGCAAGCACGTCCTGATCATCTTCGACGACCTGACCAAGCAGGCGGAGGCGTACCGCGCCATCTCGCTGCTGCTGCGCCGCCCGCCGGGCCGCGAGGCGTACCCGGGCGACGTCTTCTACTTGCACTCGCGCCTGCTCGAGCGCTGCGCGAAGCTGTCCGACGACATGGGCGGCGGCTCGATGACCGGCCTGCCGATCATCGAGACCAAGGCCAACGACGTGTCGGCGTACATCCCGACCAACGTCATCTCGATCACCGACGGCCAGTGCTTCCTCGAGTCCGACCTGTTCAACGCCGGTGTGCGACCGGCCGTCAACGTGGGTATCTCGGTGTCCCGCGTCGGTGGCGCCGCGCAGATCAAGGCGATGAAGGACGTCGCGGGCTCGCTGCGCCTGGACCTGTCTCAGTTCCGCGAGCTGGAGGCGTTCTCCGCGTTCGCCTCGGACCTCGACGCGGCCTCCCGCGCCCAGCTGGAGCGCGGCGCCCGCCTGGTCGAGCTGCTCAAGCAGGGCCAGTACTCGCCGGTGCCGGTCGAGGAGCAGGTCGTCTCGATCTTCCTCGGCACGAACGGGCACTACGACGACATCCCGGTGGGCGACGTCCGCCGCTTCGAGGCGGAGTTCCTGGACCACGTGCGGCGCAGCCACGACGTGATCCTGTCCGGCATCCGCGAGTCCAAGAAGTTGTCGGACGACGCCAAGACCGGCATCGTGGACGCCGTCAACGCGTTCAAGCAGCAGTTCACCGCTTCCAACGGCGCGACCGCGGTCAACGACGCGCCCGCCGAGGCGATGGACGCCGACCAGGTCGGGCAGGAGTCGGTGAAGGTCAACCGGCCCGCGCCGACCGAGAAGTGACGTAGGCATGGCGGCACAGATCCGAGAGCTGCGCCAGCGGATCCGCTCGGTCAACTCGACCAAGAAGATCACCAAGGCGTACGAGCTCATCGCCACGTCCCGTCTCGCCAAGGCGCAGACGAGGGTCGCGGCGTCGCGCCCCTACGCGGAGGAGATCACCTCGGTCCTCTCCGCGCTGGCGACGGCGTCCGCGAACCTCGACCACCCGTTGCTGACCGAGCGCAAGAACCCCCGCCGGGCCGCGGTCCTCGTCGTGACGAGCGACAAGGGCATGTGCGGCGGCTACAACGCGAACGTGCTGCGCGCGGCGGAGGAGCTGCTGGCGCTGCTGCGGTCCGAGGGCAAGGAGCCCGTGCTCTACGTCATCGGCCGCAAGGGCGTGGGCTACTACCGGTTCCGCCGCCGCGCGATCGCGGGCGAGTGGACCGGCTTCTCGCAGCTCCCGCACTACGTCAACGCCGCGGAGGCCGGTGACGCGCTGGTCAAGGCGTTCGTCGCGGGCAGCGACGACGAGGGCGACAAGCCCGGCCCGGACGGCGTGCTCGGCGTGGACGAGCTGCACGTGGTCTACACCGAGTTCAGGTCCATGCTGAGCCAGACGCCGGTCGCCAAGCGGATCGCGCCGATGGTGGTCGACTTCGACCCGGAGCCGCAGAAGCTCCAGTCGGTGTACTCGTTCGAGCCGAGCGCGGAGACGCTGCTGGGCGCGCTGCTGCCCAAGTACGTCAAGACCCGGCTCTTCTCGGCACTGCTGGACGCGGCGGCCTCGGAGTCGGCGGCGCGGCGGACCGCGATGAAGGCGGCGACGGACAACGCCACCGAGCTGGTCCGCAACCTCAGCCGCCAGGCGAACCAGGCCCGCCAGGCCCAGATCACCCAGGAGATCAGCGAGATCGTCGGTGGCGCCTCCGCGCTTACCGGTGGCGCAGGAAGTGATGAGTGACATGAGTGCTACTGCCACCACCACCCGCACCGGCCGTGTGGTCCGGGTGATCGGTGCCGTCGTCGACGTGGAGTTCCCGCGCGACGCGGTGCCGGAGCTGTTCAACGCCCTGCACGTGGAGATCACCTACGAGGCGGTCGCCAAGACGCTGACCCTGGAGGTCGCCCAGCACCTGGGCGACAACCTGGTCCGCACGATCTCGATGCAGCCGACCGACGGCCTGGTCCGCGGCGCGGCGGTGACCGACACCGGCAAGGCGATCAGCGTGCCCGTCGGCGACGTCGTCAAGGGCCACGTCTTCAACGCGCTGGGCGACTGCCTCGACGAGCCCGGCCTCGGCCGCGACGGCGAGCAGTGGGCGATCCACCGCAAGGCCCCGTCGTTCGACCAGCTCGAGGGCAAGACCGAGATCCTGGAGACGGGCATCAAGGTCATCGACCTGCTGACCCCGTACGTCAAGGGCGGCAAGATCGGCCTGTTCGGCGGCGCGGGCGTGGGCAAGACGGTGCTCATCCAGGAGATGATCACCCGTATCGCCCGCGAGTTCTCCGGCACGTCGGTGTTCGCCGGCGTCGGCGAGCGCACCCGTGAGGGCACCGACCTCCTCCTGGAGATGGAGGAGATGGGCGTGCTCGGCGACACCGCCCTGGTGTTCGGCCAGATGGACGAGCCGCCCGGCACCCGCATGCGCGTCGCGCTGTCCGCGCTGACCATGGCGGAGTACTTCCGCGACGTGCAGAACCAGGACGTGCTGCTGTTCATCGACAACATCTTCCGGTTCACCCAGGCGGGCTCGGAGGTGTCGACCCTGCTGGGCCGCATGCCGTCCGCCGTGGGTTACCAGCCGACGCTGGCCGACGAGATGGGCGAGCTGCAGGAGCGCATCACCTCGACGCGCGGTAAGTCGATCACCTCGCTGCAGGCCATCTACGTGCCCGCGGACGACTACACCGACCCCGCGCCGGCCACCACGTTCGCCCACCTGGACGCGACGACGGAGCTCTCCCGTCCGATCTCCCAGAAGGGCATCTACCCGGCGGTGGACCCGCTGTCCTCGTCCTCCCGGATCCTCGAGCCGTCGATCGTCGGCGAGGAGCACTACCGGGTGGCGCAGGAGGTCAAGCGGATCCTGCAGAAGTACAAGGAGCTGCAGGACATCATCGCCATCCTCGGCATGGACGAGCTGTCCGAGGAGGACAAGGTCCTCGTCGGCCGCGCCCGTCGCCTGGAGCGCTTCCTCGGCCAGAACTTCATCGTGGCCGAGAAGTTCACCGGTCAGCCCGGCTCGTTCGTGCCGATCAAGGACACGATCGAGGCGTTCGACCGCGTCTGCAAGGGCGAGTTCGACCACTACCCGGAGCAGGCGTTCTTCTCCTGCGGCGGGTTGGACGACGTCGAGGCCAACGCCAAGAAGCTCGCCGCCAAGTGAGGTAGGGCTGTCGTGGGGGGGGGGGGGGGGGGCGCGCGCGCAGCCCCGCCGCGGGGTGGGGGGGGGGGGCC